>DVHY01000044.1 GCA_018711755.1 Candidatus Limivicinus faecipullorum
TTATAGAATTTCTATTTTTTGGAGCGCCTCCCGCACTCCCTTGAGCATTACCGAATCCTCCGGCAGCTCCATCACGCTTTTGCCCTTGATGTCGTTTGCGGCAAAGGTGCTGTCGGCGGGGATAAGGGACAGGATTTCCAGTCCGGGTATCTGCATCATGTCTGCAAGTTCCGGGTTGGTGACCCTGTTTACGATGACGCCGATCCTATCGTAGGCGATAAGCTCGTCCGCCACGCTCTTGATGGTGGTGATGACCTGGCCGCCCTTTTTGCTCTGGTCTGTCACCAGCAGCAGATGGGTCACCTTCTCCATCACCCGGCGCTGTATCTGTTCTATGCCGGCTTCGCCGTCAATGACCACGTAGTCAAAGCTGTTGGCCAGCAGGCCGATCACTTCTTTCAGATAGGAGTTCACCTTGCAGTAGCAGCCGGAGCTCTCGGGCCGGCCTATGGCCAGGAAAGCAAAACCCGGCATTTCCACCAGGGCGTCGAATATCCTGAATCTGGCCTCGCTGAGAAGCTCAAGAGCCTCCTTTGCGTCCCCGTTCTCCACACTGTCCACTATGCTCATCCTTATATCGTCCAGCGTCAGCTTCACATCCACGCCAAGAGCTACGGACAGGCCCACGGCCGGGTCGGCGTCTATCGCCAGGATCTTTTTGTCCGGGTATTTCTCCACCAGCAGCCTTACCATGCATGCCGAAACGGATGTCTTCCCTACGCCGCCTTTGCCGGCCACCGTGATTATCTTGGCTTTCTTCTCCATGTACGTCCCCCCTGTCAGGTGCAGAATGTATAAGTCTCAACTATCGTTATCATTTTAGCACAGTGGTAAATAATATGCAAGTTAAACATATATAAAAAGGTTTATTTAATGGTTTTGGTGCAAAATACAAAATTTTTCAAGCGTTTTCGCCTTTGTGTTTAGACAGAGGGCTCCACATGGTAAAAACAATATACAGAGTTGCTGTCATAATATGCAAAAAAGCAGCCCCGGAGGGTACTGCCGGAGGCTGTGCGCTGAGCCTTTCCGTCAATTCCGGGGCTGCCTGTTGAGTTTTGATTTGCCGGCGGGGTGGATTCAGTTCAGTATCCACACCCCCAGATTCAGGTACAGGGCAAAGAGCAGCCACAGCAGATAGGGCAGCAGCAGCTTTCCCGCTGTTTTGCTGATGTGTTTAAAAAGGAGCTCAGTGGCCAGAACCAGCACCAGGAGCAGCAGCAGCCAGAAAAAGGCCGCGCCGCAGGCCGAGAGCTTGAAGAATATAACAGGCCAGGCCAGGTTCACCGCCAGCTGCAGGGCATAGACGCACAGGGCCCGCTCCTTACGCTCTGCGGACACTGGCGCGGCGGCCACCAGATAGGAGGCTGCGCCCATGAGCAGATACAGCAGCGTCCACGCCGCCGGGAACACCCAGCCCGGCGGGGACAGGGGCGGCCTTGCCAGCCGGGAATAATCCTCCATTGCGCCCCCGGTGAGCAGAGCCGCCAGGCCGCCCACCGCCAGAGGCAGCAGCAGGGCGGGGACAAACAGCTTCCATTTGATTTTGTTTTTCATATTCATCACCCTGTAAGGAAATTGGTCTCACAAAAAAGCATAAGCCGGGAGTAAAACCTACTCCCAGCTTATGCCCGGCCAAATGTATTTATACCTGCTGCGCTCTGCCTTTCAGCACTGCTTCATCACCCGCATGAAAAACTCCACGGCCTTGCCTATGGCCTCTAGGGTGATGCGCTCGTTGTTGCCGTGGATGAGCCTGCGCTCCTCGGCGGTGAGGGCCATGGCGGAGAAGCGGTAGACCTTGTCGGAGATGGGCCCGTAGTGGCGGCTGTCGGAGCACTGGACCATCAGGTAGGGCGCCACCAGAGAGCCGGGCCATGTGCCGGACACGGCGGAGCAGACCTTCTCCCAGCCCGGGCAGTCGGTGCGGGATATGGGGCTGGGCTCCATGCTGTCCAGCTTCGTGAGCTTTATCTCATCATCGCCTATCACATTTCTTATATATTCTATGGCCCCGGCCACGCTGTCCTCCGGGTTAAGCCGAAGATTGGCCACCATGGAGGCCTGGGGCGGGATGACGTTGGGGGCCTGGCTGCCGCTCATCTGGGTAAAGGCCACGGTGGTGCGCAGCAGGGCGTTCAGCTCTCCCCCGCTCTTTCTGCATATCATGTCCAGCACCCAGCCGAAGCACCAGAGGTTGGCGAATATCATTCTGTAGGCGAAGCCGGAGCGGCGGCCCAGAATGTCGAACATCTCCAGTACAGGCTTGCTGAAATGCACTTTGAAGGGCCTGCCCTCCACCTTGGTGCAGGCCAGAGCCAGCTTGCCCACGGGGGTGTGGGGCGCCGGAGCCGAGGCGTGGCCGCCGCCGCCGGAGACGGAGAACTCCAGGTTCATAAGTCCCTTTTCCGCAATGCCTATGAGGGCGCAGCTCTCCTTCACCCCAGGGAACACGTCCCGGACCACGCCGCCGCCCTCGTCCAGGACCAGGGACAGCTCTATTCCCTTATCCCGGAAGTAGTCCACTATGTTCTCGGCGCCCTTGCCGTTTATCTCCTCTCCGCCGGAGAAGGCGAAGTAGATGTCGTGCTCCGGCTTGAAGCCCTGTTTTATCAGGTTTTCCGCTGCGGAGAGGATGCCGTTGAAGGTGACCTTGGTGTCCAGGGTGCCCCGGCCCCACATGACGCCGTCCTCTATTATTGCTTCAAAGGCGGGCTTTTCCCAGTTGGCCTCATCCACCGGCACAACGTCGTAGTGGGCCATGAGCACGGCGGCAGCCCCCGGCTCCCTGCCCTGCCAGCGGTAGAGCAGGCCACGGTCCGGCAGCTTTATCAGGGGGCAGTTCTCCGTCACATTGGGATAGAGTTCCGGCAGCAGGGCAATGAGCTTTTCAAACTCCCCGTCGTCCTCCAGGCTCCTGTCGTAAAAGCTCACGGTCTTGCAGCGCACCAGCTGTCCCAGGGCGTCCACGGCGGCCTGGGGATCGAAATCCACCGGCACGGGGGCCTCCTCTTTCTGTTCCCCGGGCCTGAAGGCCAGGGTGCGCGCCAGTATCACCAGAATCAGAACGGCCAGGACAGCCAGAAGGATATACAGCACTGTCATATCTCTTCCTCCTTTTTACAGCAGACCTTTTTTATACATTATCCGGGACACGCCCATAGTGAACAGCACGCCCACGGGCACCATGATGCCCACGGTGCTGGAGTTGAGGGCGGGTACGAAAATGAAGAGCACCAGCATCAGCGTCACCGGGGCAATGGCTATCTTCCAGTTCTTGGAGATGAACACCACTCCCAGGCCGCCGAAGAGGGCGGGGAGTATCTGGGCGAAGGCCGGGGCCAGCACCGGGGCGTTGAGTATGGGGGTGAGGGGGGTTATGAGTATGACGCCCAGGACGATTATCAGGGTAGTGACTATGCTGGAGACGGCAATGGCTATGGTGGAGATTATCTCCCCCTCCTCGGAGCTGGCCTTCACCCCCGCCTGCTCCAGGGCGTTGAGGGCCACGGGCAGCTTCAGATTGGAGATGTTGCCGGTAACGAAGGACAGGTAGGAACCCCCCGCCCCCAGCATGGGCACATAGGTGAGCACTTCCACCACCGCCACGGCCCAGTACATGGGGGCGGTGGCTATGAGCCCCAGGACAAAGCCCCGCCAGTCCGGAAGGGTGTTGTATATCACAGCCACGGCAATGGGGTACATGAACATCATAAACATCATGGACAAATTCCAGATGCGTCCGTCCCGGTGAACGGAATCCATATAGGAGAGTTTTTTCTTCATCTTTCTTCCTCCTCTCAGGAAAGCCAGCTGGTGATGGGAATGGCGCTGGCCATGCCCGCCACCAGGCTGATGGGCAGGGCGTAGTCAGATACCCAGCGCCACTGGGTCTTCTTCACCAGCAGTCCCGCCAGGCACATAATAAGCGCAGACACCGCCATTACCAGAGCCGGGATGAGGCCGCTCATATCTCCGTGGAAGACCGTGGAAAAGTCGCAGAACACATAACCCACGAAGGCGGAGATCATGCCGATGAACATGGAGGCGGAGAAGATGTCTCCCCACTTTTTGTCCCTGTTCTCCAGGGAGATTATGCCGTTTTGCAGCTTTTTGCCTATGAGGGGCACCAGCCAGATGCCCACCATGATGCTCACGGTCATCACCCAGGCGATGGTCACATACTGAGAGGCGTTGAGGCTGCTGACCTGGCCGAAGGTGAGGCCCATTGCGCTCTCGGCGTTGGAGGCGGCAATGGTCTCATAGGACAAGGAGCCCACCACGCTGAGACGCAGCCAGGGCAGGGGCACGCCCAGGTCCTTGGCCAGGGTAATGACGCTGATGACTATGGCCACGGCGGGGGCGATGGTGAACACTCCGGCGGTTATGGCCACCCGCTTGAGCTTGTCCCTGCCCATGCCTATCTCCACACCCCGGCGCCAGGCTTTCACCAGGAAGAAGACGGACTGGGCCAGGACGGCGGCCACGATAACGCCCGCTATGACGAACAACACCGGGCTGTTTACATTGAAATCCAAATCTATCACTTCTCTTTCCTTTTTTCTACAGCACCTATAATACTTTCCTCCGGCCAATAAAGCAAGGGAAAAATACCGCTCTTCCCTTTGCCCATTCAATGTGCTATACTCTCCCATATGATGCAAGGGAGAGGTACGCCATGGACAAGCGCACTGCGGGAAAACTGAAACTAATAGGCTCCATGCTCATCTGGGGCAGCCTTGGACTGTTTATAAGGGGCATAGACCTGCCCTCCTCGGTTATCGCCAACTTCCGGGGCCTTTTGGGAGCGACATTCCTGCTGCTGGTGATGCTGCTGGGGAAGCTGCCTTTCAACGGCCGGGCCGTAAAGAGAAACGCCCTGTACCTGGCTATGTCGGGGCTGATGCTGGGCTTCAACTGGATACTGCTTTTTGAATCCTACCGCTATACCACCATAGCCGTGGCCACTTTGTGCTACTACCTGGCCCCCATCATCGTGGTGGCCCTATCCCCACTGGTGTTCAAGGAACGTCTGGGACTGTTCCGTATACTCTGCGTGCTGGCCGCCCTCATAGGCATGGTCTTCGTCTCCGGAGCGGCGGAGGGGGGATTGCCCTCTCCCGGCCAGGCCAGGGGCGTGCTGCTGGCCCTGGGGGCGGCGCTGCTGTATGCGGCCATAGTCATCTCCAACAAGAAGATGAAAAACATCTCCGGCCTGGAACGCACGGTGGTGCAGCTGGGCATCTCCGCCCTGGTGCTGCTGCCCTACAACCTCCTTACCGTCCGTGGCCCCCTGCCCTCCCTGGAGCTCTCCTCCCTGGCCCTGCTGCTCACCGTAGGCATAGTCCATACGGGCCTGGCCTATTACCTGTACTTCGGCTGCATGGATGTCCTGCCCTCCCAGACCGTGGCCATCCTGGCCTATGTGGACCCGGTGACGGCGGTGCTGCTGTCGGCCCTGGTGCTGAGAGAGCCCATGAGCGGCGGGATGTGGCTGGGCTCCGCCCTGGTCCTGGGGGCGGCGGTGCTGCTGGAGCTGCCGGTGAAAAATAAGAAGAAATGAAGCTCAAATTGACTTATGCCAAAAAGGATGTGCCGGCCGGCACATCCTTTTTCATATATCCCTGTTGAGTTTTAAAAAGGTCAAATTTATCTCCCCTTCCCTTGCATCACTGGAGCCGCTGTAGTTCAGGCTGAACACAGTGGATGCAGGAGCCCTTATAATGAAAAAAGCTGAGCCGGCGGCACTGGAGCCGTTGGCGCTGGTTGCAAAATAAATGCCTGTCTCCAGATGAGAGGTCCCGTTGTAGCTGGGGGTCACCTGCATGTAGTTGGGGCTTGCAAAGACTGCGGACACCTTATAGGAGACAAGATAATACCCCGGCGCCAGGCTTATATGCTGCTGGTCGGTCTGGACTATATTCCCCGTACTGTCCGACACGTCCGGGAACAGCTCTATCAAAGTGTTCTGAGTGAGGGGATACTGGGTATTTATAAAGGAGGCGAAGCTCTGCTCCGGAGCCGTACCCGCCGGCCCCGTTGCCCCTGTTGGGCCTTGGGGTCCTGTTGCCCCCGCCGGACCTTGGGGCCCTTCCGGGCCTTGTGCTCCCACCGGACCCTGTGGACCTTCCGGGCCCTGCTCTCCCGCCGGGCCTTGGGGCCCTTCCGGGCCCTGTGCTCCCGCCGGACCTTGCGGCCCTTCCGGACCCTGTGGGCCGGTAGCTCCTGTTGGTCCTGTGGGACCCTGGGCTCCCACTGAGCCCTCGGGGCCTATCCTGCCCTGAGCTCCGGCTGCGCCAGCCGGACCCTGCGGACCTTCAGGCCCTTGTGGGCCTTGGGGGCCGGTAGGTCCCTGAATTCCCTGAGGGCCGGGAATACCTTGGGGCCCCTGAGGGCCCTCCGGCCCCGTCGCCCCGGTGGGTCCCTGGGGCCCCATAGGTCCGGCAGGGCCTATGCAGGAGCCGCAGGCCCTATGACAGACGCCGTCGCCGCATTCAATGGCCTCTCCGTCTCTCCGTTCATACCATTTCAAACTTAACCCCCCAGTCGCCGCTGCGCTTTGCCACAGTATATTCCTGCCTGGAGCCGGATATGCCAAAAAGGGATGCGCCTTGAAGGCGCATCCCTTTTTCAAATCGATTCAGCCGTCAGAACACCAGCTGCACCAGCAGCATATAGCAGGCGGTGCCCCCCAGTATGCTGAGGATGGAGCTGCGCTTCCACACATGGAGCAGAGCCACTACTGCGCAGGAGATGAGCTCCGGCACCCCGAAGGGGGCGGAGAGGAAGCTGATGTTCCTCAGGCAGTAGACCACCAGCATGGCCATGACCGCATAGGGCAGCAGCCTGCCCAGATAGCTTATGTAGGCGGGAGTCTCCCTTTTGCCGCCGAACAGCAGGAAGGGCACAAAGCGCAGGAACATCGTCACCAGGGCGGTGACGGCTATCACCAAAACGGTGTGGTTCATGCCCTCGCCTCCTCTCTCCCGCGGTACAGGGTGAGCCCCAGCAGGATAAGCACCATGGCGGGGATGAGGAAATTATCCGCCCCGAAAATGAGCAGGCACAGCACCGAGGCCCCCAGGCCCATAAGAGCGGGCACATGGTCTTTCGCGCTGAGCCACTGCTCCACGAACACGGAGACGAAAAGGGCCGTCAGGGCAAAGTCTATGCCCTCGGTGCTGAAAGGCAGCACCGAGCCCAGGAGGGAGCCCAGGAAGGAGCCCAGTATCCAATACACGTGGTCCAGCGCCGACACCAGGATGTAGAAGCTCTTTTCCTCCTCACGGGGCAGCTCCGGGGGATTGCACACCAGGGAATAGGTCTCGTCGGTGAGGGCGAAGATAAGGTAGGGCTTGGCCTTGCCGGTGTTCTTGTACCGGTCGATCATGGACAGGCCGTAAAACACATGGCGCATATTCACCATCAGCGTGGTGAGAGCCACGGTGAAGAGGCTGGCGGCGCTGCTCATCAGCTCCACCGCCACGAACTGCATGGACCCGGCATATATAAAGGCGCTCATGGCCGCCGACCACAGCGCCCCGTAGCCCCGGCTCTGCAATACCACGCCGAAGCTCAGGCCGATGACCAGGTAGCCGGAGAGCACCGGCACCGTGGCCACGAAGGCTTTTTTCAAAACATCCTTTTTCATTCTCGTCCTTCTCTTTTCAGAACTGGAAATATATGAAGGGGTTCTCCCCGGTGTAGGCCAGGCCCAGGGTCAGTCCCACAAAGAGGAAGAACACCAGAAGCCCCGGCACCGTGTCCAGCTTGACCTGGGGATAGTAGCCCTCCAGGGCTGTGCCCAGCTTCCTGCTCCTTATCCAGGCTGCCAGGGTGGCCAGGCTCATGCAGCCCAGGCCCAAAAGCGCCCAGCTGCTGGGGTGCACGACCCCCTGCTGCCAGGTGAATATGGCTGCGAAGACTTTCATTGCAGTGGCAAAGTCTCCGGCTCTGAAGAATATCCAGCACAGGCTCACAAAGCAGAAGGTGCCAAGTACCGACAGAGCCGACACCAGGGCATTGTCTCTCATTTTTCCGTAGCCCGGCCGTCCCATGAACAGCTTGTGCAGGCACAGGGCCAGACCGTGGAGGCCGCCCCAGGCCACGAAGGTCCAGGCCGCCCCGTGCCACAGCCCGCCTATGAGCATGGTGAGCATCAGGTTTATGTATCTGCGCCTCTTGCCCTTCCGGTTGCCCCCCAGCGGTATGTACAGGTACTCCATCAGCCAGGTGGACAGGCTGATGTGCCAGCGTTTCCAGAACTCGGTGACATTCCGGGAGATATAGGGGAGGTTGAAGTTTCTGGACAGGTCGTAGCCCAGGCACTTGGCGCAGCCCACCGCCATGTCCGAATACCCGGAGAAGTCGCAGTATATCTGCACCGAATAGGCGGCCACCGCCAGGAGCACGGTGATGGCGTGGAACTCCGCCGGGCACTCATATACCGCATCCGCAAAGGTGGAGATATTGTCGGCAATCACTATTTTTTTGAAAAGGCCCAGGGCAAAGAACTGTATGCCCTGCCGGAAATTGTCCAGGCTGATGTTCCTGTCCTCATAGAGCTGGGGGATATACTCCCCGGCCTTGACTATGGGGCCGGCTACCAGCTGTGGGAAGAAGGCTATATACAGCGCCACGTTTTTAAAACTCTTTTCTGCCTTTATCTTTCCATGGTATACGTCTATGGTGTAGCTTAGGGACTGGAAGGTATAGAAGCTTATGCCCACAGGCAGCAGGATATTCAGACTGCCCGCCCGGCTTATGCCGAAAACGTCGCAGAAGGAGTCGATAAAGAAGTTGAAGTACTTGAAAATGCCCAGGATGACCAGGGGGAGCACCACCCCCAGGACCACATGGAACTTCTTGCCGTCCCTGGCGTAGGCCCCGGCGGAGAGATAGGCCACCAGGGTCAGGCCCAGCATAAGGAAGCAGCACTTCCAGTTCCACCAGCCGTAGAACACATAGCTTGCCAGCAGCAGCACCCAGTGCCGCAGCCGCAGCAGGTTCCCGGGCAGGAGCCGGCGTATTTTCTCTATGTTCGTCAGGGCCATGAGGCCGCAGACTATGACAAAGAATATTGCAAAAGTAAGGCTGTTGAATGTCATGTCAGCCCTCCAGCTCGTTTATGGTTTCAAATACGGCCCGGGCAAAGAGCTCATGGCCCCAGCTGTTCATGTGTCCCATGCCGGGGGAGGTGTTGAGAAAGCCGTAGGGCAGTTTGTGCTGCTGCTCATAGCCATTGAGAAAGCTCTCCGTCAGGTCCACAAAGGCTATGCCCGAGTCCCCGCAGCAGCGGCTGAAGCGCTCCAGGTCTTCACTCTCCGTCTGGGTGTAGCCCCGGCCCTCCCTGTCGGCATATACCGTGGGGTCGTAGACCAATATGAGCTGCGCTCCATGCTCCCGGCAGCTCTCCGCCGCCGTGCTCAGGGCCTGGGACAGAAGGCTGTCCAGCGCGCCTGAGTTCTCTGTCAAAGGCTCGCTGCCGGCAGCGCCGCCCCCGTCGCCCCCGTCGTCGTTGAAGTACTTGGTGTATATCAGGCGCAGATAGGGCAGCTTCTGCAAAAGCTCCACCAGCCCCCCGGTGTGGGACTCTATGGGCTTCAGTTCCCCGTTCACCAGCGCCGCCAGATCCCCTGTGGTGAAGCTGAGGGTGCGGGTCTCTATCACCACATACTCACTAGGTTCATAGGTATCCAGAGCTGCTTCCAGATTGCTCAGACAGTATTCCATAGTGTGGCCGGAGGTGCCGATGTTGTAGGTGTACTTTTCCCCCTCAAAGAGCCGGTTCAGCACTGCGGCGGCGTTGTCCTCCTGGGCGGTGTTCATTCCCTCCATGTGGGAAGAGCCCATGAGCAGTATCTCTATCTCCTGCCCCGGCTCATAGTCGGAGAGGTTGTTGAAGCCCTCGTTGTTGGTGCGGCCGAAGGCAAAGCCCTCGGTGCCCTTGCGGTAGAACTTATTACTCTCCCACCTGTACTCCGTGGCTCCGGTCTCGTTGGTGTAGTGCACCGGCACGTTATAGTAAAAATAACACCAGATATTCAAAAGCAGCAGAGCCGCAAGCCCGGCGGCCAGGGCCTTCAGTATCCAGGCTGAAATCTTCTTCATGTCTTACCTCGTCACATTTTGATAGACAGTTTATTATATAATCCCCTCTCTTTCAAGTCAAGAAGGCGTAAAGAAGATGAGGAGCGTTTGAGCGCTCCCCATCTTCTTTCAGTATTTCATCTTTTCATATCCCCAGGATATCAGTAATACCCCAGATTTTCCAGCGCCTCCGGCCGGACTTCCAGATAGGGCTTTGCCTCTATGCCCAGGTTCTCCTCCAGCCAGGCCAGGGTACGCTCTGCGTCCAGGGTGATTTCGACGCTAAACACGTAGGGGCCATACTCCGGGCCCTCGCCGGACTCCACATGTATATACAGGCTCGTGTCGCTCCTAGTCTCATAGGCCTCCTCATCCATATAGAACCACCGTGTGCCCAGCATGGAGTCCTGAGTATCCGGCAGTATGCACTGAGTATACAGCTCCTCGGCCTGCTGAGGGCTAAGTCTCAGCTGCTCATAGTTGAGAGAAAACTCGTCGGACTTGGGCAGAAGCTGCTCAATATCGCAGAATATAACGTTTTCCGCCTTTATCTCCCCGGCCTTCATCATCAGCTCCTTGTTCTGAGGCAGCATGTACAGTTCCCGGCACAGGGCAAATTCGGAATTGCCGTTTTCTATCCACTCCAGGCTGCCGTCCACCCAGTAGCTTCTGCCCAGGCTGCTGCCGTCCTTCAGCTCGTATCGGATGTATATAATGCTTGTGCTTTCCGCCTGACGGTTATGCTCCTCATTGTCAATGGCAGTCTGGTGTATCCTCCGCGTAAGCTCTATGCTTTCCGCATCCTCGGTCACTCTCCCGTCGTTTACCAGTACCACGCTCTGTATCTCTTCCGTCTCCGGCATCCGTCTCTCGTAGCCTGTGAGATCCAACTCTATTGCCGCAACGCCCAGCAGCAGCACCGCCCAGACTATGAACAGGCCCCGCATCCTGGAGCGGAAAACCCTCAGGCTCTTCTGCAGCAGCATCTCTGCGGCGTAGTAGCCCAGGGCAGCGCCCAGCAGCAGCATCAGCGCCAGCACCGCCGAGCTCAGGGGGCCGGAGCCCAGGGCCTTGTCCATGGTTTCTGCCAGCAGCGCCCCAAGGCCCAGGGCGGCATAGACACTGGCGCAGTATTTGAACACCGGCTCCAGGGCCTTTATGGCCACCACGTCCCCTACGCACTCCATCTTTCTGCGGCGGTAGAGCAGTAGTGCCGGGACAATAAACAGCACGCCCACCACCGCATAGATCGCCAGGCTGTCTATCCCCAGCAGGATAAACTCCGGCTCCAGACTGCCTGCCGTCGGTTCGGCTATCACCCTGAGAGCACTGCTTGCGTAGGGCAGTGGCGACAGTCGGCTTATTAAGGCGCTGCCGCCGTCATAGCCGTAGACCAGCGTCCTCAGCAGTGCCTGCACCAGGGCTTCCAGCACATATACCGCCGCGTTCAGCACCAGGAACAGTGCAGGCAGCACCATAATGTGCCCGGTGAGCATGGCGCAGAACACTCCAAAGCCGTAGCTTGCCAGGGTAGACAGCAGTGCAATCAGCAGCCAGCTGTTTAGATATTCCGGCCGCACTATCTCGCTGCCTGCAAAAACGCCCAGGGCGATGAGCCAGGTGAGCAGCTCCGCCAGCAGCAGGGGCAGCAGCCCAGTGAGGCAGGCGGTGACAAAGGCGGTCTCCCGGCGTACAGGCAGGGAGTTTATAAGGGAGCAGCTGCGCTTTGAATACAGATAGCTGAAAACCGCCATCACCGACAACAGCGAGGCCGCCATTGCATATCCGGCCACATCCACCGCCAGCTGGAGTATGCATTCCATAGTGTACCGCGCACTTATCCCCTGGGCCAGATATCCGGAAACGGCGACCGGCAGCTGCACCAGCAGCAGCCCCAGGTAGATAAGCCACAGAGGCCAGAAGCGGCTTAGGATGTTCCGGCTCAGGCCGGGACTAAACAAGGATGTCTTTGATTTCATGCTCCGCACCTCCCAGCTCGTAAATGAATATCTCCTCCAGACTCAAAGGCAGCACATCCATGAACAGGGGCTGCACCGTGGAGAGCTTGTTGGTCACTTCCTCCCCGTCGCCCCGGAGTATCAGCTGCTGCAGCCGCCCGGTGGCGCTGCGGTGGAGTATGTCCAGGCCCTCCGGCAGCTCGGCGCCGTCGGCCAGGGCCAGCTGCACCTTCACCATGTTGTCCTGAAGCTGGCTCAAAGAGCGCTCCAGCAGCATCTTCCCCCGGTTCATTATGCCCACGTGGTCGCACACGTCCTCCAGCTCCCGGAGATTGTGGGAGGACACCAGCACGGTGCTGCCCCGCTCTGCCACGTCGCTGAGCAGCAGGCTCCATACCTGGCGGCGCATTACCGGGTCCAGGCCGTCCACCGGTTCGTCCAGCACTATGTAGTCCGGCCGGCAGCTGAGGGCCAGCCAGAAGGCCGCCTGCTTCTGCATGCCCTTGGACATCTTCCGCAAAGGCCGGTTCAGGCTCAGCTCAAAGGCCTCCCCCAGCTTTTCAAAGCGCTCAGCGTCAAAGCCCGGGTATATGCTCTTGTAAAACCTCATCATGTCCTTTATGGTGGACTGGGTGAAATAGGCTACCTCGTCGGGGATGTAGGCTATCCGGGCCTTTATCTTCGGGTTTTCATATACCGGTTCCCCGTCCACCAGCAGTTCCCCGGAATCCTGGCGGTATATGCCAACGGCGTGGCGGATGAGGGTGGATTTTCCCGCCCCGTTGGGGCCCACCAGGCCGTAGACCGCGCCTTTTGGCACCGTGAGATCCAAGCCGTCCAGGGCCCTGAAGCCGTCAAAGCTCTTTACCAGAGCCTTTACCTCTATCATTCTTTCCCATCTCCTTCCCTGAGCTTCTGCATGAGCTGGCTGCGGCTGATGCCCAGCTGCTCCAGCTCCTTCACCAGCTTTTCAAAACGCTCCAGCAGCTCCTGCCGCCGGGCCTGGGCCGCCTGGTCACCCTGGCAGACGAAACTGCCCTTTCCCGGCACGGAGACGATATAGTTCTCCTGCTCCAGCTCCCTGTAGGCCCGCTGTATGGTGTTGGGGTTTATGGTCAGGCTGGTGGCCAGCTCCCGCACCGAGGGCAGTTTATAGCCCGGAGGCAGAGCCCCGGAGAGTATGAGCTGGCAGAAGCCGTCCTTCACCTGCTGATATATGGGCCTTGAATCCCGAAAATTGATATGTATCAGCGGAGACACCTCCAATCCGTGTTAACTGTACTATGTGTCTTAATACAGTTAGAGTATAGCCTGCCCCAAAGAAAAAGTCAACAGGGTAAATCTTAATTAATCTTAAAAATAAGTAAGCGCCGGGGATTTTGCACTGTTCCCCGGCGTTCGTATTTTGTTTCCCGTCTTTTCACTTGCCGATGTTCTTGTAGTTTATAAAATCTGCCCCATAGTTCACCGCCGCCTCGTCCAGGCTGAAGTTCGTCTCCGGAACGCCGGGGCTTCTGTAGCTGTTTATCTCCATAGTCATGGTGATGTAGGACTTGTCCAGGTAGGCATAGACTATGGCCTGGCTGCTGTTCTGGGATATGGTCAGCTCCGTGCCGTCGGCGGCGGTGTAGCTGCGGGTGCTCATGGGCTCGTCCTCCCGGACTGTGAAGCCTCCCAGCTCCCAGCCGTCCACCATTTCCCCGTAGGCGGTGCTGCACAGATAGGTGCTGAGCTTACGCCCGTCGCTGAGAGTAATGTTTGCTGCGGACTGGAAGGAGCCGCTCTGGAAGGTGGAATAGTGGTCGAACTCCGGGGCCTCACGGTATATATCCCCGCTGCCCACGGCCTGGCCCAGGCTTTGGTTCAGGCCCTCGTCGCTGTCGTCCCCGGCATATTTTGTGACCTGCCCGCTGCGCAGGCTCAGGCCGTATTCCGCCGCCAGCTCCTCCAGCTTTTCCGCCCCCTCTGCGTCGGCCACGCCGTAGATGTGGTGGTAGTCCCCGTAGCCCCCCAGAGTGGCCATACGCAGCATCTCCTCATCAAAGGCCTCCTTCTCCGCCTGGTCCACGGTGACCGAGGTAGCCGGGTCGAGGACCTCTTTATAAGCCGGCGCCATGTTCCCGAAGATGTCCGGCGCCAGATTGTCCGGGTCTTCTTCGTAGCGCCACAGAGTAAAGGTATAGGTCCCGTCCCCGTTGTCCTGTACATCAATTCCGTCATACCCTGGGCCGTCGCTTTTGGTAAGTATATCTTTCAGGTTGGGCAGCTTCTCCCGGTAATAGGCCTCCAGCTTTTCCTCCTTGTAGCTTCTCCACTCAGAGAAAGCCTCCTGAGCCTTGTCCACCCACTCCATGGCCCAGTCCGGCCCCTCATAGGGCCGGGTCTGCCCGATGTCATATACCGTCACCGTGGAGCTATCCAGGCTGCCGTCTGGCTGCTCCTGAGCCATGAGCTGCTCCCGCTCCTCCCTTACCAAGCTCCCAAAGCCGTAAAATTCCGAGGCCAGGGCCGTCACCGTCATGAAGGAAGCTATCACTGCCGCTATCAGCAGGGTACGGCGCAGTTTTTTGCCGCCGCCCTTGTTCCTTCGGCTTCCCCGCTCTGAAGGTTGGGCCTTTGCCTGCTCCATAGCTCGCTGCCATATATCCTCCGCCGTGTCCCGGCTCAGGGCTATCTTGTTGTAGGAATCTCTCACCTGCATGTTAATCATCAAAGCCACCTCCCAGCATGGTCTTGAGTAGCAATCGGGCCCGGCCTATCCTGGAGCTCACCGTATTCTGCTTTTCCCCCAGCATCCGGGCTATTTCCCTGGCGGTGTAGCCCTCGTAATAAAAGAGATACACCACCGTCTTGTACTTTTCCGGCATCCGGAGTATGGCCTCCATGGTCTCGTCTATCTCATGGGGCGGAGAGGCCAGGTACTGGTAATCCTCCAGGGCCCTGTCGCTGCGGTAATGGCGGCGGAGCATATCCTTGCACACATTGGACACCGTCACGATAAGCCAGGCCTTCTCCTTCTCCCTGCTGCGGAAACGCTCCCCGGAGCGTATCAGCCGGGCAAATGTCTCCTGCACCGCGTCCTCGGCGTCATAGCTGTTTTTCATATAGGTGAAGGCCACCCGATACACCGTCTGGCAGTGCTCCCGATATATCTCCCGTGGGCCTCTGTTTTTGTCGTATGCTTGCTCAGCCATCTTCCCGTCTCCTTTCCAGCTGCTTTATCTGCCGGCATATACAAGACGTTTCAGCCCGCCCTTTTCGTCCGGGATTTCCCCGGCAGGGAAAATATTTTCAACCAAAACAAATGCAAATGCCCGGCGCATATACGCCGGGCACTATAGTATCATTCACTTGTCCAGACCGAAAAAGCTGACTTTCCAGCCCTCTTCCCCCTCTACCAGCTCCAGCACCAGATAGGTGAAGCTGTCCTCATGCCCCACCCGGAAGCGGATGACGGCGTTCCAGACCGCCTCCTCATCCTCCGAGGGGTACACATATTGCAGCAGGATGTCCGAGGGGGCCTCGCTGTCGTAGGCATATGCGCCCCACTGGTAGTCCTGCACCAGCCAGGGCTCTATCTCCTCCATCCCGCCGTAGAAATACACGTCGGCAAATTCCATGGCTATCTTCCCGGCCTCGGTGTCCTCCGGGGCCTCGGTGGGCTCCGGTGTGGGTTCCGGTGTCGGCTCCGGTGTAACTTCGGCCGTGGCGGCCGGGGTCTCTTGGCTATGCTCCGGCGGCAGGGAGCCGCAGGCGGCAAGAGTCAGCAGCAGAGCAAGGCTCAGCAAAGCTGCGGTGAGAGTTCTCATTCCTTTGTCCTCCTTGGGCTTTTTGTCCTCTGGTATAGGGACGAGCGCCCCAGGCAGAATGTTCCCGATCCTCAGCCCTCATCAGGGCAGGCCCTTACCCCGTCGCCTATAGGCAGGCCGCAGAGATGGCGGCGCAGCATGTCGAAGGCGTGGTTGCCGGCCATACGCCGGATATAGCTGCGGGTGTGGTAATCCCCCATGTGCAGCTCCTTCACATAGGTGCAGCCCTCTACCGCCATAGCCACAAACACGGTGCCCACCTCGTTGACGCCGTCGCCGTCGGGCCCGGCAAGGCCCGTGACTCCGATGCCGGCGTCGCTTTTCAGGATACGCCGGCAGTTTTCCGCCATGGCCCTGGCCACCTCATGGCTCACGGCCCCCTTTTCCTCAATGAGAGCCGGGTCTATGCCCAGCAGTGCGGCCTTTGCCTCATTGGTGTAGGTCACCATGCCGCCCTTGAAAAAGCGGCTGGCCCCGGGCAGGTCGGTGAAACGCTTGGCGATGTAGCCGCCGGTGCAGCTCTCCGCTGCGGCAAAGCTCATGGGCTTTTCCTCCATCAGCTTTATAAGGGCCTCTTCCATGCTTTCAACGTCCATGCCGTAAACGGCATCCCCCAGCTTTTCCCTGACCTCTTTCAGCACCGGGGCAATCATGGCCTCCGCAGCTTCCACGCTCTCCGCCTTGGCGGTTATTTTCAGCAGGCAGTCGCACTCCTTGGCGTAGGGAGCCATGCTGGGATTTATCATGGCGTTCATTTCCTCGGCAAAAATGGAGTCCACAGTGCTCTCCCCCATGCCGAATATATCCACGGTGTGGGAAACGATGTGCTCCCCTGAGAGCTTTTGCAGATAGGGCAGGCCATAGGCTTTGAACATAGGTACACACTCATTGGGCGGGCCGGGCATCATGATGACGGTCTTGCCCTCCGCCTCAAAGGCGCAGCCCGGGGCCGTGCCCCAGAGATTGTGGAACACGGTGCAGCCCTGGGGCAGCATACCCTGGCTGTAGTTGTTTTCCGTGAGGATGCGTCCCCGGTTTATGTAGTCATAGAGGCCCTCCATCTCCGCCTTGTCCGCCACCAGCTCCAGGCCGAAGGCCTCCGCCAGGATCTGCTTTGTGAGATCGTCGCAGGTGGGGCCCAGGCCGCCGGTGGTGATGATGATGTCCGCCCTCTCCTTGGCCGTCTCCACGCACTGTCTCAGCCGCCGGGGATTGTCCCCCACCACGGTGTGGTACAGCACGTTGATGCCTATCTTGGACAGCAGCTCTGAGATGTCTCTGGCGTCGGTATTGGTCACGTGGCCCAGCAAAAGCTCGGTGCCCACGGAAATTATCTCGGTATTGTAAGCTTTACTCATGATCCAGTTCAATCCTCTCTATACCCTGCATGGCTTCCTCCACCAGGGCCTCCACATCCAGGACGCTCTCCACGGCCTCCACCTCGGAGACTTTGGGCCGGGTGCGGGGATGCCTCGGGGTAAACACGGTGCAGCAGTCCTCATAGGGGAGAATGGAGGTGTCGAAGGTACCTATCTTCCGGGCCAGGGTGACTATCTCCTCCTTGTCCAGGCCGATAAGGGGCTGGAGCACCGGCAAAGTGGTGACGGCCTGGGTGGAGGCCATGGCCTCCATGGTCTGGCTGGCAACCTGCCCCAGGTTCTCCCCGGTGACTATGGCCTTGGCCCCGTTATACTCGGCTATGCGCTGGGCTATGCGCATCATGAAGCGGCGCATTATCAGGGTGAAATACTCCTCCGGGCACTTGTCCCTTATCTCCTCCTGGATATGGGTGAAAGGCACCACCTCCAGGCTCATCCTGCCGCAGTACTCTGTCAGGAGCCTGCCCAGCTCCACCACCTTGTCCTTGGCCTGCTGGGAGGTGTAGGGGAAGGAGAAGAAGTGGATGGGGATAAGGCGTACTCCCCGCTTTGCTATCATGTAGCTGGACACGGGGCTGTCTATGCCGCCTGAGAGCAAGGTCACCGCCACGCCGTTGGAGCCCACTGGCATGCCCCCGGCCCCGGGCACCGGGGAGGCGTGGACATAGGCGGCCAGGTCCCGCACCTCTATATGGACGGTGAGCTCCGGGTTATGGACATCCACCACCGTGTCCGGGTAGGCGTCGGCCAACTCGCCCCCCACATACTGGCTCAGCTCTATGCTGGTCATGGGGAAGGCCTTGTCGCTGCGCTTGGACTCCACCTTGAAGCTCTTTGCCCTCTCCATATCATCCCGGAGATATTCTATTGCCAGCCCGGCAATGGCCTCCTTGTTCTTCTCGCAGCCGGCGGCCCGGCTGAGATTTATAACGCCGAAGACCTTCCGCAGAGCCTCGAAGGCGGCGTCCATGTCGGCGCCCTCCGCTCCCTCCACGTACACCGTGGACTGCATGCAGTAGACCCGGAAGTCCCCTATGGGGGCCAGGCGGCGGCGCACATTGGCCAGCAGCTTCTGCTCAAAGCTCTTGCGGTTGAGGCCCTTGAGGACTATCTCCCCCAGCTTCAAAAGAATGATGTCGTTCATGTATCTCTCCGTTCTGCCGCCATGCCCCAGACCTTAGGTCCCGGGGGATGCGGCCCTGTTCAGGCTCTCTTGTTTTTCTTGCCAATAGTTTATTATAATGCGTACTTAATGCGTACTTAACAAAGCCGATGGCCTTGAAATCCAAGGCTTTCAAGGCCAAATGGCTTTGTTCAGGTGCAAGGGTTTTGGGCGAAATTGTCCAAAACCCTTGCACCTTCCACTGGCGCGCTTTAACGCGCCAGTGGAAATACGCATTGTAACAATGGCGCAATTCCATAAGAGCGGCTCTTGTGCGCCGCTTTTATGGAATTGTGCGGCTGCCGCCGCACGAATAAACCGATTTTCGGTTTATTCAGCAGACATTATTATAGCATAATTATTCCGGCATTTCCACACAAAAGCCGGTATAATTGCCCCTAAGTTTTAAAG
>DVHY01000045.1 GCA_018711755.1 Candidatus Limivicinus faecipullorum
TGAAGTGGACAGAAAGGCCCTGGGGGACTACGCAGCCGCCGCTATGGTCAGCGGCCTCAACGACCCCTGGAGCCGCTACATGTCTGCCGACGAGTATAAGACCTATCAGCTCTCCTCGGCTAATGAATATCAGGATATAGGCATATCCATGATAAAGGATGAAAACGGCGGAGGCTTTCAGGTCATCGGTGTAAACGCCACATCTCCCGCCGCCCTGGCGGGACTTACCACCGGCATGTATATCACCTCAGTGGATGGGGAGGATATTACCGGCTACACTTTGGAGCAGGCCCGCACGGCTATCCGCTCCAGAATGAACACCAAGTTCACCCTGGGCCTGGACGGGGGCCGCAGCACCATAGAGGTGGACTGCGCCTCTGTCTACGTCAGCCCTGTCACCTACCGTCTGGAGAAGACGGAGGCGGGATATGTGCAGCTGAGCAACTTTGAGGCCGGCAGCAGCCAGGATGCCATTGCCGCCATTGAGGACCTGCTGAGTCAGGGGGCCAGCGCCCTGTGCATAGACCTGCGCAATAACCCCGGCGGGCTCCAGTCTGAGGTCTCCGCTTTCCTGGATTACCTGCTGCCCAACGGAGTGCTGTTTTCCGTGGCGGGCAAGGACGGCAGCAAGGAGACCGTCCAGTCCGACGGCATGTGTATTCAGCTGCCCATGTGCGTGCTGGTGAACACCGGGACCTTTGCCGAAGCCGAGCTCTGCGCTGCGGTGCTCCAGGAATACAACTGGGCTACCATACTGGGAGAGGTCACCACAGGCAAGACCAGGACCCAGGAGATAATCGCACTTAACGACGGCAGCGCCCTGCTGCTGTCTACCGGCAGCTATATTACCGGCAACGGCAACGACATCAGCAAAAACGGCGGCGTCGTCCCCGACGTTATCACCTATAACAGCGACGAGTCCGCCACCGGCACCACTCAGGGTACCACCGGCGAGAGCACAGGTACCGCCAGTACCTCCAACGACGAACAGCTCATGGAGGCCCTGACCCTGCTCAGCCGCAGCTGAGGAGAGACAAAGCTCCCAAAGCATTGACAGCAGAGATAAATCAATATATAATTCCTAAAAAATAATTCCCCAACGGGGAAAAGGAGATCGTTAAAATGCCTAATTCCAGCAGATTCAAAATGAGCCAGGAACGCCTGGAAGCCCTCAAGGATGAGCTTTACTACCTGGAGACCGTGCGGGAAAAAGAGGTTGCGGAACTTATAAAGGAAGCCCGCAGCTTCGGCGACCTCTCCGAAAACAGCGAATACGACGAGGCCAAGACCGAGCAGGGCAAGCTCTACTCAAAGATCGCAGAGCTGAAGGTGCTCATTGAGAACGCAGAGATCGTGGATAACATGGACGCCGACGCACCCAAGGACGCCGTTACCCTGGGCAGCGTGGTGAAAGTGCGGGACGTGGACGAGGACTTTGAGGAGACCTATGAGATAGTGGGCTCCCAGGAGGCCAATCCCCGTATGGGACGCATCTCCGACGACTCCCCGGTGGGACGGGGCCTCCACGGCCACAGAGCAGGGGAGACAGTCACCATTGTCGCCCCGGCGGGAGAACTGCGCTTTGAGATAATCTCCGTGGAGAACAAGTAATCAGACGATAAAGGATAGAGGTAGAATATGAGCGAGCTTAACAACAAGCAGCCGGCCCAGGAGCAGGAGCTGTCGGAGATTTTGCAGATACGCCGGGATAAGCTGGCGGGACTTCAGCAGGAGGGGAGAGATCCCTTCCAGCAGACCAAGTTTGTCAGGACCGCCTGGTCCGAAGAAATAAAGGACAACTACTCTCAGTTCGAGGGGAAAACCGTCTCCGTCTGCGGCCGCATGATGTCCAAAAGGGGCATGGGCAAAGCCATATTCTGCCATATACAGGACGGCCGGGGCCAGATACAGCTCTATGTGCGCTCCGACGCCGTGAGCCAGCAGGAGTTTGCCGACTTCAGAAAGTACGACATCGGCGACATCGTCGGCGTCAGCGGCTATGTGTTCAAGACCAAGACCGAGGAGATATCCGTACATGTCCAGTCCGTGGTGCTGCTGAGCAAGTCCCTGCGCCCTCTGCCGGAGAAGTTCCACGGCATGACCAATACGGAGCTTAAGTACCGCCAGCGCTATGTGGACCTTATCGTCAACGAGGACAGCCGCCGCAACTTTATCATCCGCTCCAAGTTCGTCAGCTACGTCCGCCGATTCCTGGAGGACAGAGGCTACATGGAGGTGGAGACCCCCGTGCTCAACACCATCTCCGGCGGCGCCACCGCCCGGCCTTTTATCACCCACCACAACACCCTGGATATAGACATGTATCTGCGCATAGCCACGGAGCTGAACCTGAAGCGGCTGATCGTGGGCGGTATCGAGCGGGTCTATGAGCTGGGGCGCATATTCCGCAACGAGGGTATGGATACCCGCCATAACCCGGAGTTCACCACCGTGGAGCTCTACGAATCCTATGCCGACTTCAACGACATGATGGACCTCTTTGAGGACCTGCTGTCCGGAGCGGCAATGGAGATACTGGGTACTTACGATGTCCAGTGGCAGGGGAAGGACGTGTCCCTGGCCCCGGGCTTCAAGCGCATGACCATGGCCCAGGCGGTGAAGGAGACTCTGGGCATAGACTTTATGGCCATAGACGGCGACGAAGAAGCGGTGGCGGCAGCCAAGGCCGCCGGCGTGGATATGGATAAGGTGGAGCCCACTTGGGGCCACGCCCTCTATGAGTGCTTCGACCAGAAGGTGGAGGAGACCCTGGTGCAGCCCACCTTCATCACCATGCACCCGGTGGACGTCTCGCCTCTGGCCAAGCGCAGCCCCAAGGACCCCCGCCTCACCGAACGCTTTGAGCTCTTCGT
This sequence comes from Candidatus Limivicinus faecipullorum, assembly GCA_018711755.1. GTDB lineage: Bacteria > Bacillota > Clostridia > Oscillospirales > Oscillospiraceae > Limivicinus > Limivicinus faecipullorum. The sequence goes on from DVHY01000045.1 coordinate 2,874, forward strand.
GTGCAGCAGCGAGATGGGCAACGCCTTCTCCGAGCTCAACGACCCTATCGACCAGAAGCAGCGTTTCCAGAAGCAGGTGGAGCTGAGAGCCAAGGGGGACGACGAGGCCGGCATGATGGACGAGGACTTCATCAATGCTCTGGAGTACGGCATGCCCCCCACCGGCGGCCTGGGCATAGGCATAGACCGCTGCGTCATGCTCCTCACCGGCAGCAGCTCCATAAGGGACGTCATCCTCTTCCCCACGATGAAGCCCTTGGACTAAAATTCCACAATATATAGTGTCTGACGAAACCGGACGGCACAAGATGTAGCAAAAAGGGCTTACAACTACAACTTTTCTACAACTTTTGCTTGAAATCAGACGGCATCAGACGGGCCAAAATGAAGGGCAAATCCGTGTTTTTTATGCGGATTTGCCCTTTTTTGCAATTTTCACATTAGCACCAAATTACCCTTGATTGCCTCTGCTTTTTCCCTCATGTTTTCTTGCGTAATATGCGTATAAATATCCATAGTTGTGGAAAAATCAGCGTGGCCCATCACCTGCTGGATAAACTTGATGTCGTTCGTGCTTTCGCAGAGCCGCGTGCAGAATGTGTGTCTCATGTTATGTACGCTAAAATGCGGCAGCAGTTCCGGCTCACGATCTTCCAGTTCAGCCTGATCCATTTCTTCGGCGTTGTAGGCGATGGAGATACGCTGGATGGCCCGATTGATATTATGGGCACTGAGAAAGTAACCTTCCCGATTCCTAAAAAGGAAACCGTGATACCCATTCATCACAAGGTCTTCCGGATAGAGGGTGTCCATGACTTCAATCAATGTGCGGAGCTGTTCAGCAACCTGCGGATACAGGATAGGGATGGTGCGGGTGCCGCTGGCCGTTTTAGGGGTGGTGATATGAAAACCTGCTTTCCCATCGATCACACGATAGATCAAGTTGTGATTGACAGAGATGGTGTTGTTCTCCAGGTCCACATCATTTTTAGTTAAGCCAGTACATTCCGCAACACGCATTCCCGTACCGAGCAGCACGACCATGACAGGCAGCCAGTGGCTATACATCGGTGACTTGGAAATGAACCGAAGGAAGTTCTTCTGCTGTGTCATAGTCAGCGCGATTCTTTTCTTCGGGGGCGCCCCGGCTCCCTCTGTTTTGAGAGAGCGGTAGACGCCTTTGCTTGGATTTTTTCGGATGTAGTCATCATCGACCGCCAATTCAAGCGTGGGGTGAATCAGGTTATTGATGCTTTCCAAGGAATTGACCGCAAAGCCTTTTTTCAAAAGCTTCGTGTAAAATGTCAGGATGTCGCTCTTTCGGATGTTGGGCAGGGGAATGTTGGCAAACGGCTCATCCTTCACATAGTTGCTCCAAAGATATTCGTAATTCGCCCGTGTAGAAGCCTTTAACTGGATCTTCGTATCCATGAGGACTTTGAACATATCATTTAGGGTGATTTTCATAGCCTCCTGGGTGCGAATACCGTCTTCGCTGTCACGGTTGAGAACTTTTTCTTTGGCCCGCAGGCTGGCAAGGTCAAAATCATAAATGTACTTTTTCTTCTTACCCAGCTTATAGACAAACATATAGCTGCCGTCTGAGCGTTGTGTTTCTCCTGGCCGCAGGTTGCGGCCTTTGTTGTCTTTTCTAACTTTTGGCATAGGCTGATACCTCCCGATGTTTTGTGTGTTGCTGCGCCCGGAATGGGCAAGGTTCTGTTAGCATGAGATCTCGTACAAATATTCCTTCACTCGCTGAACGCTCCAAAGGACACGAGAATTCATGGTGATGCGGGCGTGGGCCAGGTCGCCGATCTGGACGGCCGTGTGCCGCCCGCAGTCGAGCAGTTTGCAAAGCGATTCCGTATCGACCGCCAAGCACTGATCCGGTGAAAGGTCATTGGGTTTTCTTTTTTCCATAATTGCCCTCCTTTATTTGCAATTACATATATCCTTTACTGTTTGTAGAAGAAGGTTTTCAACAAAAACAATGAAGTCATTCAAATTCATCGGGAAGTGTAG
>DVHY01000046.1 GCA_018711755.1 Candidatus Limivicinus faecipullorum
TCCTCCCCATTGAGCCGGGGCTTGGTCAGCTCTATATACCAGTCGCAGTAGCTGTCCCAGATGAAGTCGTATATCTTGCCCGCGGCAACGCCCAGCTCAAAGCTGTCCATATTCTCGCAGACTTCCTTCACCACGGTGTTGAGCTTGGAGAGTATCCACTTGTCCTCCAGCTCCAGCTTTTCCGGCAACTCATTTTTATCGATGCTCAGATTCATCATCACAAAGCGGGAGGCATTCCATATCTTGTTGCAGAAGTTGCGCATTGCCTCGCACTTTTCCACATAGAAGCGCATGTCATTTCCGGGGGAGTTGCCGGTTATCAGATTGAAGCGGAGAGCGTCGGCGCCGTAATTGTCCACCATCTCCAAGGGGTCGATGCCGTTGCCCAGGGACTTGGACATCTTCCGTCCCAGGCTGTCTCTCACCAGGCCGTGGATGAACACGGTGTGGAAGGGCTCCTTCTTCATCTGCTCCATGCCGGAGAAGATCATTCTGGCAACCCAGAAGAAGATAATGTCATAGCCGGTGACCATTACGCTGGTGGGATACCAGTAGTCCAGTTCCGGGGTCTTTTCCGGCCAGCCCATAGTGGAGAAGGGCCAGAGGGCAGAACTGAACCAGGTGTCCAGCACGTCCTCGTCCCGGGTGATGTTCTTGCTGTGGCAGTGCTCACACTCGGTGGCGTCCTGGCGGGAGACGGTTATATGGCCGCAGTCGGCGCAGTACCAGGCGGGGATCTGGTGGCCCCACCACAGCTGCCGGGAGATGCACCAGTCATGGACGTTCTCCATCCAGTTCAGGTAGGTCTTGGTGAATCGCTCGGGCACGAACTTTATCCTGCCGTCCTTCACCACGTTTATGGCCTCCTTGGCCAGAGGGGCCATCTTCACGAACCACTGGGGGCTGGTGAGAGGCTCCACCACGGTGCCGCAGCGGTAGCAGCAGCCCACATTGTGGCTGTAGGGCTCGGTCTTCACCAGATAGCCCTGCTCCTCCAGGTCGGCCACTATGGCCTTGCGGGCCTCGTAGCGGTCCATGCCGTTATATTTGCCGCCGTTTATTATCCTGGCGTCCTCGTCGATGCACTGTATCTGCTCCAGGTTGTGGCGCAATCCCACCTCATAGTCGTTGGGGTCATGGCAGGGGGTCATTTTCACGGCGCCGGTGCCGAAGCCCAGCTCCACATAGTCGTCGGCCACGATGGGCAGCTTCCGGCCCACCAGGGGCAGGATGGCGTTCTTGCCCACCAGGTGCTTGTAACGCTCATCGTCGGGGTGGACGGCCACGCCGGTGTCGCCCAGCATGGTCTCCGGGCGGGTGGTGGCGATGATGAACTCCTCGTCGGAGTCCTCGATGGGATAGCGGATATACCAGAAAGCTCCGGGCATGTCCTTATATTCCACCTCGGCGTCGGAGAGGGCGGTGCGGCACTTGGGACACCAGTTGATTATACGGCTGCCCTTGTAGATGAGGCCCTTCTCGTACAGGTCGCAGAAGGTCTCCCGCACGGAGCGGGCGCAGACCTCATCCATGGTGAAGCGGCTGCGCTCCCAGTCGCAGGAGACGCCCAGGCTCTTCTGCTGCTCCACTATCCTGTCCCCGTACTGCTCCTTCCAGGCCCAGACCCGCTCCAGGAACTTCTCCCGGCCCAGGTCATAGCGGCTCAGGCCCTCTTCCTTGCGCAGCACTTCCTCCACCTTTATCTGAGTGGCTATGCCCGCATGGTCAACTCCGGGCAGCCACAAGGCGGCGTAGCCCTGCATGCGCTTATAGCGGGTGAGTATGTCCTGGAGGGTCGCGTCCAGGGCATGGCCCATGTGCAGCTGGCCGGTGACATTGGGTGGGGGCATGACGATGGAAAAGGGCTTTTTGTCCTTATCCACCACGCCTTTGAAGTAGCCGCCCTTCATCCACATGTCGTAGATATTCTTTTCCACCGCTTTGGGGTCGTAGGTCTTTGGAAGCTCTCGCATATAAACATCCTCCTGAAAAAATGAAAGCGCCCTGAAGCCGTAGCTTCAGGGCGATAATTTACCGCGGTACCACCTGAATTCCGCCTATGGCGGCGCTCATGGACTCTGTAACGGGAATCCCCCGCCGGGACTACGCAGCTTTTGAAGCCTTCATCCCCGGTGCTCAAGGCCGACCTTCCCCGGCGTTTCACAGGAGCTCTCACCAACCGCTCCCTCTCTGAGATCCGCAGACCCGGGTACTCCTGCCTGTCACAGCAATTTGACTGGATTTTACTGCAAACAGCGGATTTTGTCAATAGGGCAGCGACTCAGTTTCCCCTATTCTTATCCACATATTCGCAGGCGGAGAGGGCGGCCACATTCCCCTCTCCGGCGGCCTTGGCCAGCTGGTAGGGCTTGCCGGTGCAGTCCCCGGCGGCAAAGACCCCGGGCACGTCCGTCTCCATATTCTTTCCCGTCACTATGCCGCCCTTTTCATAGCGCAGCCCCGGCACCAGCTGGGTGACGGACACGGTGTCCTTTATTATAAACACTGCGTCCACCTTGTATTCCTCTCCATTATACACCAGAGTGTCCGCCTTCCCCTCGCCTTTTATCTCGTATTTCCCGCCGCCGGCAAAATGCAGCAGCTCCGAGCAGATGCCCCGGAGGAAGTCCGCATCCTGCTCGGCCTCTTCCCCGCTGCCTATGAGGGCCGCCCGCTTGCCCTTATAGAGCATGCCGTCGCAGGTGGCGCAGTAGCTGACGCCCCGGCCTAAAAACTCCGCCTCGCCAGGGTAGAGCTTTTCCCGGGTGATGCCGGCGGCGATTATCACGGCCCCAGCCTGGTAATAGTCGCTGCCCACCGCTACGCCGAAGCTGCCGCCGAAGGGCATTACCGACAGGGCCCGGCCACGTATCACCTCCGCCCCGCTGTTTTCCAGCTGATTAAAGAGCTGCTTTGCCATGTCCGCCCCGCTTATGGAGGCTATGCCCGGGTAATTGGTCACCTGCTCCGCCTTGTAAAGGCTGCTGGTCTCCACCGGGTTCGTGACCACTCCCACGCTCTTGCCCCGGTTCAGGCAGGTCACCGCCGCCGATACCCCGGCTATGCCCCCGCCGATTATCATGATATCAAAGCTGTCAGCCATGGTGATTTTCCTTTCGCTTTTTTATTCAGTATTATGTACAGTTATCTTAGCACATTTTTGTTGTAATTACCAGAGCAATCGTTTATAATGTGGAATGATTCATTAGTAGATATAGGAGATGGAAAAGATGGACGAAACCGCCAGAAACTTTATTGACGCCTTTGTGCAGGAGGACCTCTCGGAGGGCCACCGCTGCTACGGCATGCAGGTACACACCCGCTTTCCTCCCGAGCCCAACGGCTATCTCCATATAGGCCACTGCAAGGCTCTGACCATTGACTTCGGCACTGCCGAGCGCTTTGGCGGCGTCTGCAACCTGCGTATGGACGACACCAACCCCGCCAAGGAGGACACGGAATACGTGGACGCCATCCAGGAGGATATCCACTGGCTGGGTTTTGACTGGGGCGACAGGTTCTATTACGGTTCCGACTACTTTGAAAAGACCTATGAATACGCCATAGAACTTATAAAAAAGGGCCTGGCCTACGTATGCGAGCTCACCCCCGAGCAGTTCAAAGAATACCGGGGCGACACCACCAAGCCCGCCGTCAGCCCCTGGAGAGACCGGCCCATAGAGGAGAGCCTGGACCTCTTCCGGCGCATGCGCAACGGGAAATTTCCCGAAGGCAAGTACACCCTCCGGGCCAAAATAGACCTGGCCAGCGGCAACTTCAACATGCGCGACCCTGTGCTCTACCGCATCCGCTATATAGAGCACCACCGCCAGGGCACCAAGTGGTGCATCTTCCCCATGTACGACTTCGCCCACCCCATCCAGGATGCCCTGGAGGGCATCACCCACTCCCTCTGCTCCCTGGAATATGAGGCCCACCGGCCCCTCTATGACTGGGTGGTCTCCAACGTGTCCATCCCCGGCATCAAGCCCCGGCAGATAGAGTTCGCCCGCCTGGGCATCAACTACACCGTCATGTCCAAGCGCAAGCTGCGCCGGCTGGTGGAAGAGGGCCGGGTGGACGGCTGGGACGATCCCCGCATGCCCACCCTCTGCGGCCTGCGCCGCCGGGGCTACACCAGCGCCTCCATCCGGGATTTCTGCGAGCGCATAGGCGTTTCCAAGGTGGACTCCACAGTGGACTGGGCCTTGCTTGAAAGCTGCCTGAGAGACGACCTGAACGCCAACGCCCCCCGGGTCATGGCCGTGCTGCACCCGGTGAAGCTCACCGTCACCAACTACCCCCAGGGCAAGAGCGAGCTGCTCACCGTGGAAAACAATCCCCTCAAGCCCGAGGACGGCACCAGGGAGATCAGCTTCTCCCGGAACCTGTGGGTGGAAGCCGAGGACTTTATGGAGGTCCCCGCTCCCAAGTACAAGCGCCTCTTCCCCGGCAACGAGGTGCGGCTTAAGGGCGCCTACCTGGTCAAGTGTACCGGCTGCGTCAAAGACGAAAAGGGCAATGTCACCGAGATACTCTGTGAGTACGACCCGGAGAGCCGGGGCGGCGACCCCGCCGACGGCCGCAAGGTGAAGGGCGCCACTCTCCACTGGGTGGATGCCGCCACCGCCGCCGACGCTGAGGTGCGGCTTTACGACTATCTCTTTACCGACCCCGACCCGGACGCCCAGGACAAGAACTTCCTGGACTTCCTCAATCCCGACAGCCTCATCACTTTGCAGGGCTGCAAGGTGGAGGCCGGTCTGGCCAAGATTCCCATGCCGGAGAAAGGCAAGAACTCCCAGGGCTTCCAGTTCATGCGCCAGGGCTATTTCTGCTTGGACAACAAGGATGCCGCCCCCGGGCATCTGGTCTTCAACCGGGCCGTAGCTTTGAAGGACAGCTTTAAAAAATAAACTCCCGGGCCGTCATCTCAGATGACGGCCCTGTTTTAAAGGAAGGTGCCTCTGCCCTATGACTTTTGAGCCAGTAAGCAGCCCCCTGCATCCGCTCTATTCCAGGGCCATGGAGCTCTACGCTCTCAGTTTTCCCTATCACGAGCAGCGCCGTCCCTCATCTCAGGAACGGATACTGAAAAATAGTGAATATAATTTTCTGCTCATCATGGACGAGGGCCGCTTTTCCGGACTCATGCTCTGCTGGGAAACCGCCGGCTTTATCTACGTCGAGCATTTCTGTATCCTGCCAGAGCTGAGAGGCCGGGGCATCGGCGCTGCCGCTCTGGAGCTGCTCGGCCGCAGGGGCAAGACCCTCATCCTTGAGATCGACCCGCCTGTGGACGATATCTCCCGACGCCGCCAGGGCTTTTACGAAAGGGCCGGCTTCGTCTCCAACTGCTATGAACATGTCCACCCCCCCTATCATCAGGATTGCTCCGGCCACAGCCTCGTGCTGATGTCCAGCCCCCGGCCCCTCTCTCCCCCTGAGTACCGGGCCTTTGCCGACTACCTGAGCCGGGTGGTCATGGACGGTGCCTTGACAGATTAGTTTACATAATCAAAACCAGCCTCCCGGAGCGGATTCCGGAAGGCTGGTTTTACTTTACCGCGCAAATGCTTATATCCTGTTGTTGGAGTACATCTTCTCGTAGTAGTTCATATACTCCCCGGAGACTATCTTCTCCATCCACTCCCCGTGGCGGAGATACCAGTCTATGGTGCTGGCCATGCCGGTCTCAAAGGTATACTTGGGGGCCCAGCCCAGCTGGGTGGTTATCTTGGTATTGTCTATGGCGTAGCGCCTGTCGTGGCCGGGCCGGTCCTTCACGTGGACGATCAGGTCCTCGCTCTTGCCGGTACTGCCGATAATGAGCTTGACTATATCGATATTGGCCTTCTCGTTGTTGCCGCCGATATTGTACACCTCGCCGGTGACGCCCTTCTCCAGCACCGTGGCTATGGCGGCGCAGTGGTCTTCCACATACAGCCAGTCGCGTATCTGCATGCCGTCGCCGTAGACGGGCAGATTCTTGCCGTTGAGGCAGTTATTTATCATCAGGGGGATGAGCTTCTCCGGGAACTGGTAGGGGCCGTAGTTGTTAGAGCAGCGGGTTATGTTAACCGGCATGCCATAGGTCTTGTTATAGGCCCTCACCACAAAGTCCGCTGAGGCTTTGGAGGCGGAGTAGGGGCTGTTGGGAGCCAGGGGCGTTGTCTCGGTGAACATGCCCGTGGGGCCCAGGGCGCCGTAGACCTCGTCGGTGGAGACCTGGAGGTACTTCACTCCCTCCTTGAATTCATAGGAGTATTTGTCATCCGGGTCCAGCTTCCAGTGCTTCTTGGCCACATCCAGCAGGGTCTGGGTGCCCAGGATATTGGTTATCAGGAAAATGTCCGGGTCGGTGATGCTCCGATCCACATGGCTCTCGGCGGCAAAGTTCACCACCGTGTCAAACTCATATTTGCTGAAGAGCTCCTCCACCAGGCGGCGGTCATGGATGTCGCCCTTGGCGAAGCGGTAGCGGGAGTCGCCGCTGACTTCCGTCAGGTTGTCCAGATTGCCTGCATAGGTGAGCAGGTCCAGGTTCACCACGAAAATGTCCTCGTAGTTTCTCAGCAGGTAATGGATGAAGTTGGAGCCGATAAAGCCGGCGCCGCCGGTGACAAGGATATTTTTCATATGTATCAATCAGTCCTTTTCCACAAGTGATATGAGGTACTGCCCGTACTCGGTCATTTTCAGTTCTGTGCCCAGAGCACGGAGCTTTTCGTCGCTTATCCAGCCCCGGCGCCAGGCTATCTCCTCTATGCAGGATACATAGAAGCCCTGGCGGTTCTGCACCGTGGCCACAAACTGGGAGGCCTGGAGCATGCCCTCGGGAGTGCCGGTGTCCAGCCAGGCCATGCCCCGTCCCATGGGGCTCACCAGGAGCTCCCCGCGCTGAAGGTACACGTTGTTCACCGTGGTTATCTCCAGCTCCCCTCTGGGGGAGGGCTGGATATTCTTTGCCACATCCACCACGCTGTTGTCATAGAAGTACAGGCCGGGCACGGCAAAATTGCTCTTGGGGTTGGCAGGCTTCTCCTCAATGGACACCACCCGCTTGTTCTCATCAAATTCCACCACGCCGAAGGACTTGGGGTTCTTCACCTGGACGCCGAAGATCATGCCGCCCTTTTCTATGGCCGCGCCTTTGCGCAGATAGTCGGACAGAGCCTGGCCGTAGAACACATTGTCCCCCAAAATAAGGCAGACGGAGTCGGAGCCGATAAAGTCCTCGCCCAGGATAAAGGCTTCCGCCAGGCCTCTGGGCTCCTCCTGCACCACGTACTCAAAGTGCATGCCCAGGCGCTTTCCGTCCCCCAGAAGTTCCCGGTAGTGGGGCAGGTCCTCGGGAGTGGATATTATCAGCACCTCCCGGATGCCGGCCAGCATCAGCACGGACAGCGGATAATAGACCATCGGCTTATCATAGATAGGCAGCAGCTGCTTTGAGACGACTCTGGTCATGGGATACAGCCGGGTGCCTCTGCCGCCGGCAAGAATTATTCCCTTCATGGCAATGCATACCTCCATCATCCGTTTAATTGCTTTTGACAACTGATTGTACCATTCACAGGGCAAATCTGTCAATCTCTGTCGCAGACTACACCGGGGAAAAAACTTTTGATTTATGCCCTGAACAGGTGAAAAAAGGCTTGAATTATGTTTGTACCTATGGTATACTTTTCTGGCTGTTAAGCGTGTATACTTTGAAAGGGTTGAAATAAATGTCTGCTATCACAATTATCCTCACTATAATTCAGGTCCTCTCCGGCGTTGCCGTCACCGCTATCGTGCTTATGCAGAGCGGCAAGAGCGCCGGTCTCTCCGGCGCCATCTCCGGCGGCGCTGAGACCTTCCTGTCCAAGGGCAAGGCCAAGACCTGGGATGCCAAGCTGGCAAAGGCCACCAAGTGGTTCGCCCTGGCTTTCGTCATCCTGACTCTGAGCCTGCATTTCGTCTGATACCATTTTAAAACCGGAAAGACTGCCGCTGCGCCTGAAAGTGCAGCGGCAGCTTTTTCTCCATAAAGTCTCGCGCAGAAATACCGGCCCGCTGCAGGAAGATGCAGCGGGCCGGTTTTCAGTTGAGGCTATTATTACTTCTTGATGACTTCCTTGGCGTACATATCGGCTATCTCAGCCTCGCCAAAGCCCAGCTCGGAGAGTATATCCTCGTTGTCCGCTCCGTAAACGGGGCCGCCGCGGAATATCTGGCTGGGATTGTTCTTGAAGAAGGGGATGCAGTTGACGCCCATCAGGTCCTTGTCCTTATTGTCGTCATGCCAGGTGGTGAAGGTGCCTCTGGCCTGGTAGTGGGAATTCCTCTTCATCATCTCATAGGTCATGATGACGCTGCAGGGCAGCTTGAGAGCGTTGAACTCATCGTTCACCTGCTCGGCGGTACGGGCCATGCAGTACTTGTTCATGGCCTCCACTATCTTCTCGGCCCTGGGTCCGTCACTCTTGTTGATGACGGCATGGGGCTCGGCAAAGTCCGGGTCGCCCTCCAGGCCCAGCAGCTTCTCCAGCTTTACAAAGTTGGACACGCCGCCGATAGCGGTCATGACATAGTTGCCGTCGCCGCAGATCTGCACGTTGGGCAGGGCGCAGACGGAGTTGCCGTAGATGCCCATACGGGGAGCCTGGATACCATAGTTGAGGCCGTTGGTGAGGTAGTCGGCCTGGATGCGGACCATGACCTCGTACTGGGCCACGTCCACGCTCTCGCCCTTGCCGGTCTGGCGGGCTCTGAACAGGGCCACGGCGGCGGACCAGGAGGCAAACACAGCGGTGATGTAGTCGCAGGTGTAGGGCTTTACAGGCACGGGGGGCCGGGGAGCGGGCTCGCCCTGCACCACCATGAAGCCGGAGAAGGCCTGGCCTATGGGGTCATAGGAGCCGCGGTTCACATATTCGGGGTCGCCGGTCTGGCCGTAGCCGGAGATGTGCACGATGACCAGGTCGGGCTTTATCTCCCACAGCACCTCATCGCTCAGTCCCCATCTGTCCCAGGTGCCGCCCTTGGAGCCCTCTATGAGGATATCGGTCTCCTTCAGCAGCCGTCTCAGGACTTCCTCTCCTTCCTGGGAGCGGATGTTCAGGGCTATGGTGCGGTTGTTGCGGTGCTCGGCAGACCAGATATCGCCGATGGAGCGGACCATGTCCTTGGCCTTGGTACTCTCGATCTGGATGACGTCGGCGCCCTGCTCGGCGAAAAGGCTGCAGGCCACGGGGCCGGCTATGCTGGTTCCGGTGCCTACTACACGGACTCCCTGCATATTGCCGAATACCGGCATTTCACTGTGTTTCATATAGCTCTCTCCTTTTCAAAATTAAGTATTGTTCAGGGTTCAAAATATTCCTTGCGGTCAAGGATGCCCTGCTCATACATTTCCTTTATCTCCCCGTCGGAATAACCCAGCTGGGAGAGAATATCCTCATTGTCCATACCCACGTTGGGAGCTCCCCGCCATATACGGCCGGGATTCCTGGCCAGCTTGGGCATGACGTTGACGCCGGGGATGAGGGTCTTGCCGTCGGCGGCGGTCCAGGTGGTGAAGACTTCCCGGGCCATATACTGGGGGTTGACTTTGGCCTGCTCATAGTTCATGAGCCTTGAGCAAGGTACCCGTGCTGCGCAGAAGGCTTCTTCCACCTCCTGGGCAGTATGGCTGGAAAAGTACTCCTGAAGGGCTGCCTCCAGCTTGTCCCCTGCCGGGGTATTTATAGGCACCAGAGTAGAGCCCGCAGGAAAATCCTCGCTGCCGTACTCCAGGCCCAGCACTTTCAGACCCCGCTCTACAGCGCCGGCTCCCAAAAGGAGGGTATATATCTCGTTGCCGTCGGCGCATTTGTAGGTGCCGTAGCCGGCGCAGATAAGGCTGTGGGGGCCTTCCTTCACATAGTCCAGGCCGTAGCGCAGATAGTCCGTGGGATAATTCGCCTGCAGGCGTATCATCAGCTCATACTGGGCGATGTCAATGCTCTCGCCCTTGCCGGTCTGATGCCGCTTATACAGGGCGGCCAGGCTCATGCCGAAGGCATAAAAGGCGGCGGAGTAGTCTCCGGGGAAGGGCATGGCGGGCATGGAGGGCAGACCCTCCACTCCGTTCATACGCATCACGCAGCCGAAGGCCTGGGCAATGGGGTCATAGGAGGCCCGCTTTACATATTCCGGGCTGCCGGTCTGGCCGAAGCCGGAGATGTGGGCGATTATAAGGCCGGGGTTTGCCTGCCACAGGACTTCGTCGGAGAGGCCGGCTCTGTCAAAGCTGCCGCCCACTGAGGCCTCGATGAGCACGTCGGTGGTGGAGATGAGCCGGAGGAAGGCCTCTTTCCCCTTCTCGCTGCGGTAATTCATGGTGAGGCTGCGCATATTGCGCCTGTCCTGCTGCCAGGAGCCGCCCTTGCGGGCGACCCTGGCAGAGTCCACTGCCTTTGGATTCTCTATCCAGATCACGTCGGCGCCATGCTCGGCATAGAGCTCGCCGGCAAAGGGTGCGGCCACAGACAGGCCGATCATTATCACTCTCAGTCCGGACAAAAGTCCGAATTCAGGCTTTGGACTGTTTATCATCGTCATGTCCTTTCTATCAGCCGAAGAGGTTGAAGAAGAAGTTGCCGAACACCAGCCACACCACTACGGACAGCAGCCACACGGAGATGACCAGGGGGATGGAGTACTTGTATATCTCCTTGGGGGATATCCAGTCGGACATACCGTGCATGACGCCGGCGATGGGGTTGGCAGAGGGCAGGATGATGGAGGAGTTGGCGCAGATGGTAATCATGCAGGCCAGCATGCCCGGGTTGACGTTCAGAGTAGCACAGTAGGCGCTGGCTATGGGGAAGATGACCATGCCGGGTATCTGGTTGAGCAGGAACTGGGTGGAGAAGGCAGACAGGAAGGTTATGAATATGACGAACACGAACAGTCCGGAAACGCCGCCGCCCAGTATCTTGTCAAAGGCTCCGGAGAGCATGGGCTGGATGCCCAGGGACTCGTCGGTCATGGCAAAGGCCAGAGGCATGCCTATGGTCAGCAGGTAGAACACAGGCCAGGGAACGCCGTTCTTGGTGCCGTCAAGCAGGTCGGCAAAGAAGCTGCCGTCCTTGCGCTTGATAAAGCCCATGACCAGCAGGAACACCACAACGATGCCGGAGGTGCCCAGCGTGGTGAGGAACTGGCCCACAACGCTGGTGGAGAAGAGGCTCTGGATTATGAATACAACTATAAGAGCGATAGTGATGCCCAAAAGCTGCTTCTGGTAGGAGCTCATCTTCTCGCCGCCCTCAAACTTGTAGCCGGACTTGATGCGCTCCACGTCGGGGCGAACGACAAATTTGCCCAGTATGGTGTAGAAAATCAAGGCGCCGTAGCCCACTATGAAAGCGGTGACGGAGTAGCCAACGAAGCTGACATAGCCGCCTGCGGCCTCGATGTAGCCGATTAGTATGCTGCCGGGGACACGGAAGTTAAAGAGAGTAAATCCCATCAGACCTGCAAGGGCAATACCTACTATCATGAATGATACATATTTGTCGCCCTTCTTGTAGTTCATTTCCTTGGCAAATTTCTGGAAGAAAGCCCAGACAATAAGGCAGGCGGGAGTCATGCTCACCAGAGCGCCCACGGCATAAGCCGCAGTAAAGAACAGAAAGGATACCATCCAGGGACGGCCCTTGGCTATTCTCAGAGACATGATGCCCCGGACGATGTTGTTGGAGACGCCGGACTTTGTAATAAAGTAAGCAAAAAGGCAGATCAGCCATATATACACGTTGGTGCCGTCACCCCAGCCGGCAGACAGCAGGCCGCTGACGGAGTTATAGCCGGAAAAGCCTGTGACTACCAGGCCCAAAAGGCTGGGCCATATCAGGTCAACGGTGGACCACAGATAAAGCAGGCCGATATAGATGCCCAGGATCTTCATGCCCATGGGGGTGACCGTGGAGAATGTGGGCAAGTACCCGAAAAACAGCATGATGCATACGCCGATTGCGGAGTTGATGTAATAACTCGTGTTCTTACTGCGGACTTTGGTAATTGCTTCGCTCATAAATTCACTCTTCCCTCATCTTATTATTGTTGACGCCGATTTTATCCGGCATCGTTCATCCCATCCGGAAGGATACTCCATATCCGTTGTCTGGATAGTTCCATTCAGTAACTATCTTTCCTAGGCTGAGGGCCCGGCAGGTACCACATTCCAGGCAGCCAAGATAGCTGAAGCTCAGGTTTCCCTCCTCGTCCATCTTGTAAAGCCCGGCAGGGCAGACATTGCACAGCCGCCTTGCCTCTTCCTTGTCCAGGTAATCCTTGTCGATGATGATGTGGCTCTTGCTCTCGTCCACCACGAACTTGGTCTTACCCAGCTTGTCTTCTACGCTGATTCTTTTCATCGCTTGCGCTCCTTATCTCTGGTGCTTGGCCTCAGGGGCGCTGTCGGCGGCGCCGGCATAGCACTGTACCACGGAAGCGTAACGGCGGGCTTCCTCGCCTACCACCTCCAGGGAGGTGTCCATCCAGTTGCGGCGGCGGACGGAGACCATGGCCCATTCCTTGGCCGAGCCCTTTATGTAGTTTTCAGCCTGAGGATCTCCCTTGGTCCAAATCTCGCCGGAAGGCAGAGTCAACTCCAGGTACATGGGGGTATCAGGCAGCTTAAGTCCGTTTATGCTGTAGGCAAAGGGCCTTGCCTGCCAGGACAAAAACAGCACGCTCTTTATTCTGTCCTTTACCACCACGTCAAGGCCCAGGGCATCATAGATGTCCACAGAGTGGGCCCACAGCTCCATAAGCCTTGCGGAGCACAGGCTCTTTGCGCTCATGGGCATGCCGGGAGCCCAGGGTATGCGCTCCTTGGGGTCCTTGTTCATGAACTTGTACACCATCTTGGTGCGCTCCTGGCGCCACCACTGGAGAGTCTCGGCTCCGGTGTAGTGGCGGAAGGCATGGGGAACATAGTCCTCGTCCTGCTGGGCCTCGGCATCCAGGCCGTCCAGCAGGTCCTTGAACTCGTGGTCCATGAGCCGGTTGGCTGCATAGTCAAAGAAGGCTATGTGGTTCACGGCATCCTGGAGGATCCAGGGCTTGCAGCCTTCCAGAGGCAGCTTCCACTGCTCCTCGGTCAGTCCGTCCAGCAGACTGTCCACCAGGGACTCCTCGGCGATAAGGTCGTTTATAATGTCCTTCATTTTACCTCTCCTTCTTACTTATTTGTACTGTTTCTGAATTGCGCGGCCGGCAATGTGTATCATTATCTCGTCGGTACCGGCGCCGATACGGTAGACTCTCTGGTCCCTCCACAGGCGGGAGATGCGGCAGTCCTTGGTGTAACCTATGCCGCCCATGACCTGCATCGCGGTGTCGCACACCTCGAAAGCGGCCCGGCCGCAGTAGAGCTTTGCCACGGCGGAGTCTATCTGCACGCTCTCGCCGTTGTCTATCTTCCATGCGGTCTTGTACACCCAGTTGCGCATATTCTCTATCTTCATGTACATCTCGGTGATGTGCTCCTGGATGAGCTGGTTTGCACCGATGGGTCTGCCGAACTGGATACGCTGGGTGGCATAGCGCACGGCGTCCTCATAGGCGCACTCGGCGGCGCCCAGGGACTGGGCACAGGCTATCAGCCGCTCCACCTCGAAGTTCACCATGGCCTGCATGAAGCCGTTGCCTTCAACGCCCACCAGGTCCTTCTCCTCCAGCTCCACGTCCTGGAGATGCAGCTCGCAGGTATTGCCCATGTTCCAGCCTATCTTCTCCAGAGGCTCCATGGTCACGCCGGGCATGAGATTTCCATCGTCGTCATGGAGCTGTACCCACCACATGGAGAAGCGGGAACGGTTCTCCTTCAGGTTGGGATCGTCGTCGGCGTTGCGGGCAACGCAGAGCATGTATTTGCAGTTGACCGCATTGGTCATAAAGGACTTGTTGCCGTTGATGTAAACCTTGCCGTTGCGGCGCTGATAGGTGGTGGCCAGGGCGGAGCTGTCGGAGCCGGCGCCGGGCTCGGTAAAGCCCAGAACAAAGCCGGGATTGCCGGCCATGACTTCAGCAAAGCACTGCTCCTGCTGCTCGGCGGTGCCGAACTCGGTCATGTCCTTGAGGGCGCAGAGGTTGCCGTAGACATAGATGGGAGCGCCGTTTTTGCATATGCGCTCGGACACCAGCATCAGGGTCTGGACGTCCACGGGGGTGCCGCCGAACTTCTCGTCCACGCCCAGCATCTGGAAGCCGCCCTCCAGAAGTGCGTCGGTAAACTCCTTGGGCCATACATGGGCCTCGTCGCACTCCTTGAAATACTGCTCGGTGCCGTAGCGCTCCATCAGGTCGTCAACGCTCTCCAGCAGCAGTTCCTGTTCCTCGGTAAGTCTGAAATCCATAGTGCCTTCTCCTTTTCGATCAGTATTTGAAATTAGCTTCTGCCTTCTATTATCTTGCGTATGTTCTCTCTGCGTATCTTTCCCGCATCGTCCATGTTCAGATTGTCCACAGTCTCCAGATACAGGGGCTTTTTATAGCTGGCCAGATACTTCTTGCAATGCTCCTGAAGCTCCGGCAGCGTGAGACTCTTCCCCTCTTTCAGCTGGACCACGGCCATTACCGCCTCGTCCAGCCGCTGGTCGGGGACTCCCAGCACCACACATTCCTGAACAGCCGGGTGCATCTTGATGACGTTCTCCACATCCTCGCAGAAGACGTTCTCCCCGCCGGATTTGATCACGTTCTTCTTCCGGGACAGCATGTAGAAATATCCCCGCCGGTCCCTGTACATTATGTCCCCGGTGAGCATCCAGCCCTCCGGGCCCATGAGCTTCTCGGTGAGCTCCGGCTGGCCGTAATAGCCTTTCATGCAGGAGGGGGAACGCACCGCCAGCTCTCCCGGCTCTCCGTCGGGCAGCTGCTGCCAGTTTTCGTCCACTATCTTCATTTCCATGAAGGGCATGGGCCTGCCCACGCAGCAGCCGCTCTCTCCCCTGGCCTCCGAAGCCTCGTCCAATATCAGGGTACTGCCCAGGCCGCTTTCCGTCTGGCCCCAGCCGTAATATATCTCCGCATTGGGGAAGGTGCTCTTCATCCTGCTTATTATCTCAGGGGTGGTGCCGCCGGCGGCCGACTGGGCAACTTTCACGCTGCTCAGGTCCCTGCCCGCCGTGCCCGGATATTCGCACAGGCGCATATATGTGGTGGGCGGCAGCAGCAGCATGTAGCTCACATGCTCTTTTTCTATGTTGTCCAGTATCTTTTCCGGGTCGTAAGCCGAGCAGATAATCAGCGTTGCCCCGGAGGATAGAGCGGCGGTGAACCAGCTGTGTCCCCCGTGGTGCTCCAGGGGGCACTGGATCATGACCACGTTGTCCGGGCCGGAGCCCAGCTTGCAGTAGAGCATCTCCCCCATGAGCTCGCACAGGTCCTGACAGTGAGTGCGCATCACGCCCTTGGGTATGCCGGTACTGCCGCCGGTGAACTGTATGCGGGAAACGGCGTTTTCGTCCCTGAACAGCTCCGGTTCCCTGTCCGGCTGCTGCTCCTCTATCTCTTCCAGAGAGCAGCTTGAGCCGCAGCCCCTGCGGCTGCACACCTTCAGGCAGCTCTCCTTCAGTCCCGCCTGCTCCACCTTTTCCGCAAAATCCGCAGAATACACCAGCACGGAGCTGTCGCTCCTATCTGTGAGCAGGGCTATCTCCCGGGGTATGAGCCTGAAGTTCAGAGGCACTGCCACGGCGCCTATTTTCTGTATGGCGTAATAGATGAGGACTATCTCCATGCAGTTGGGGAAGAGGAAGGCCACCTTGTCCCCCGCCTTCACTCCAAGCGCCGCAAGGCCGTTGGCTATGCGGTTTATCCTGGAGTTGGCCTGGCTGTAGCTCAGGCGCTGCCCCTCAAATATCAGTGCGGTCTTGTCCGGAAAGCGGCGCACCGAGAGCATAAAGGGCTCGCTGATATTTTGATAAAACATGCTTACACCCGATTCATTTCTTTTGGAATCTGGCCGAGACCGCCTTGAAATCCTCTCCCTGGGAGCAGAATGGGGAGCCGATGCTCTCTGCCTCCATCACGGCGGCAAGGCCGCTGTCCATGGCGCTGTTCATTATCCCCTTGGTCACCCGCAGGGACAGGTTGGGCATTGCGGCCAGCTTCTCCATGAACTCCCGTGCGTCCTCCTCAAAGCTCTCGGCTGGGAAGACCCGGTTTGCTATGCCCAGGCTGAGGCAGTCCGCCGCGCTGAGCCTC
The DNA here is from genome assembly GCA_018711755.1 of Candidatus Limivicinus faecipullorum. Lineage (GTDB taxonomy): Bacteria > Bacillota > Clostridia > Oscillospirales > Oscillospiraceae > Limivicinus > Limivicinus faecipullorum. The sequence continues at coordinate 16,246 of DVHY01000046.1, forward strand.
TCGCCGAAGAAAAGTATCTCCTTTGCCTTCTGGGGTCCCACCACGGCGGGCAGCGTATAGGCCAGACCCATCTCCGTGGCGAGGCCTATCTTGCAGAAGTTGGGGAGCACCTTGCTGTTCTCCTCGATGCACACCAGATCGCAGGAGAGCATCAGGCTCACGGCTCCGCCTACGGCGTAGCCCTTTACCAGAGCCACCACCGGCTTGCTGATATTGCGTATCTCCTTGGTGGCCCGGATGTATCTGCGCAGGCTCTGGCGGGAGAACTCGGCGGTCATGGGCTTGGGGCCCGGCTGGTCCAGGTCCCCGCCGGCGCAGAAGTTGTCCCCCTCGCCCCTGAGGGCGATGACCTTGACCTCATCGTCGTTCTCCAGCTGGTCCAGAGCTCTGGTCAGCATGTCCATCATCACGGCGCTGATGGCGTTTTTCTTATGGGGCTGGTTCAGGACCACCTGGGCCACAGGGCCGTTTTTCTCTATATAAACTACTTCTCTGTCGCTCATATGCCGCCCTGCTCCTTACAGCTTGCAGCCGGCTATATATCCGGCCTTGGTGGCGTCGGCCATGCGGGCGGGATTGATGCAGTCGCCCACCACATAGAGCTCCGGCACCAGCTTCTTTATCTCTGCGGCCAGGGCCATATTGGGCTTGAAGCCCTTGGTGACGGTGACGGTATTGGCCTTGTAGAACTTCTCCTGGCCGGCGGAGTTCTCCATAAGCACGCCCCGGCTGTTTATCTCCTTCACCTTGGTCAGGGGGTCCAGCTCCACGTTCTTGGCCTTCTTGAATGCGCTGGTGTAGTGGAAGCGGTAGCTGCCGCCCACGTCGAAGCCCACTTTCTTGCGCTCTTCAATGATGTCCATATCCCGGTGCTTGTGCATCAGCAGGTGCGCCAGCTCGCAGCCGGGCAGGCCGCCGCCGATAACGGCTATCTTATGGCCCATAGGCCAGGGGCTGATGCCGGTGACCAGGCGGCCCATGGCGGGAGAATAGATGTATTTCAGGAACTCCGAGCCGCAGTTCCACAGCACCTTGTTCACAAGGCCCGGCTTCTTGGGGGCCCTGCCGTTGAGCATCTCCAAAAAGTCGTGGGAGGTGACCACGTTGCCGCCCTCGGCTCCGGGCACGCTGATGCCCACAGGCTCGCCGCCGATGGCTATGACCACGGCGTCGGGCTTGACCTGCTTTACCAGCTCCGGAGTGACCTCGGTGTGGAGCTTGACCTTTATCTTGGGATGCTTTTGCAGCTGGCGCTTGTAGTACTTCAGCAGATATTCGTAGTTGGGGCTGAAGATGGAGCTCATGGTCAGGCAGCCGCCGATGCGGTAGCCCCGCTCGTATATGGTCACGTCATGGCCGCGGATGGAGGCGGTGAGAGCTGCAGCCAGGCCTCCCGGGCCGCTGCCGGCTACCATGACCCGCTTGGGGGTCTTGGTGCGGATATACATGGGCTTCTGAAGCTCCGGTCCCAGATGGGGGTTGACGCTGCAGTAGTTCAGGGGCTTTCCGCTGCTCACCACATCGTCCATGCAGCGGCAGCAGCATATGCAGCGGTTGATGTCCTCCAGCCGGTCCTCCATGACCTTCTTGGGGAAGTTGGGGTCGGCTATGTCGTAGCGCAGGCCAGCCACCATATCCATCTTGCCCTCCCGGAGATTCTTCTCCATAACCAGAGGGTCGGTGTTGCGGTAGCCCATGGCCACGGGCTTTGTGGCCACGGTCTTTATCTTCTCGGATATCCAGGCCCAGTGGCCGTCGGGGATGTCCTTGGTGGTGAGGGGTATGCTGGTCTCATGCCAGCCCACGGAGAGGTTGTGCAGGTCTATGCCCGCATCCTCCAGGTAGTGGACCATGAGCAGGGCGTCGTCTATGGTGTTGCCGGGCTTGATGCCGGTGACGTACTCCACCGGAGACCAGCGGCAGGTGATGAGGAAATCTTCCCCGGTGGCCTCTCTTACGGCACGGATGGTCTCCACCGTCAAACGCATGCGGTTTTTCAGATTGCCGCCGTATTCGTCGGTACGGTTATTGGTGGCGGGAGACATGAAGCGGTTGAGTATGCCGCCTACGCCCGCCATTATCTCCACGCCGTCCCAGCCGGCCTTCTGCAGCAGCAGAGCGCAGTTGACCATCTGTCTCTTGAACATCTCGATGTGGCGCTTCTCCATCACGTTCCAAACGGTGCGGCCCACGTTCACGTTTATATTGGAAGGAGCCCAGGGCTTTTCCACATTCTCGTCATCGGGCTTCCAGTCGTGTACAAACCAGGGCTGGCCCACCAGCACGCAGTCGTGGCGGTGTACCACTTCGGCCATGGCGCACAGTCCGGGCAGGCTGTCCTCATCGTAGGCGGCGGGGAGGGGATGCACCGGGGGCAGCCCGGCGGGACGGTCCTTGCGGGTAAAGGGCAGAACGGTCTGGCACATGAGGGCCAGTCCGCCGGCGGCCCGCTCCTCCATATAGTTGAGCATCTGGAGCGTGGGCGCCTCATCCTCTATGTAGCCCCGGCAGGGGGACATGGAGGTGGTCATCATCTTGTTTTTCAGCGTCAGCTTCCCGACCTTTATCGGGGACGCCAGCATTTCACATCTGCGCATATTTATCCTCCTCTACGAGCCTTAAAGGGCGCTGATTATCTGAACGGCATCCCTGGCCAATGCGGCCACGCCGGCCTCGCCTACGGCGGGCAGGACCTTCTTCACGATGCCTTCGGAGCTCTCGCCGTCCACCGTGAACATCGCCCGCATGACCTCCTCCAGCAGTATGGGGAAGCGGGTGAACACCCGGCGGTTCTCCATGAACTGAGGCGCTCTGCGGTAGAGCTTCATATCCTGGAGGACAAAGCTGTTTTCAAGCCCGGTCTTGTAGGCCGACAGGGTCTTCTTGCTGTAATCGTTCTTGCGTCTGGCATAGAGCACCGCATTGGCGGCCTGACGGCCCGCCTCGATGGCAAGGTCCATGCCCCGCACGGCGTAGCCCAGGTTCAGCACCATGCCTGCGGCGTCTCCCGCCACCAGCACCCCGTCGCCGTAGAGCTGGGGCATTGCGTCATAGCCGCCTTCCGGCACCAGATGGGCCGAATACTCCAGCAGCTCTCCGCCCTCTATCAGAGGGGCGATGAGCCTGTGCTCCTTGAAGCGGTCCAGCATGTTCACGACACTGGTCTCGGAATACTCCACGTCGCTGACGGTGGCCACTATGCCCAGGGATATGCTCTCCTTATTTGTATAAAGGAAGCCGCCGCCGATACTGCCCAGAGTGGGGTCGCCGGCAAAGAGCCAGGCGGTGCCGTTGTCATCATAGGCTCCGAAGCGGTCCTTCATCTGCTGTGGTGAGAGCTTGATGACCTCCTTGAGTCCCACTGCCACCTTGTCGGCTCTTGTGGGCCCGGCCAGCCCTATCTTCTGGGCCAGCAGAGAGTTGACGCCGTCGGCCAGGATCACCACGTCCGCCTCCAGCCGGTCCTCCCCGGCTATGATGCCCCGGACCCGGCCGTTTCTCACTATGAGGTCGTCCACCCGGATGCCGCACACATAGGTGGCGCCCATGCTCTCGGCCTCCTTGGCAAACCACTGGTCGAAGCTGCCCCGCACCACAGTATAGGATGCGGTGTCTCCCCCCAGGCTGCCGCTGTCGAACTCAATGGTGGTGGAGCCGGTGGCGCTCATGAGAGACACCCGCTCCTTGGTCACCCTGCGCTCCAGAGGGGCACGCTGTTCAAAATCCGGGATGAGCTTTTTCAGGCTGTGTCCGTAGAGCCTGCCTCCGGTCATGTTCTTGCTGCCGCAGCTGTTGCCCCGCTCGATAACGGCCACCTCTACCCCCGCTTTTGCCAGAGTATAGGCTGCCGCCGAGCCGGCCAGACCGCCGCCGACAACGATAACGTCGAATCTATCTTCACTCATTTGCCGCACCTCTTGTCCTTGAATTTTTTAATCCATACTTATAGATGCAAAAAGCGTGCCGCAGTTGTGAAAGCTTTGACGCTTCCCCGGCCGCGGCAGGCAGCGCCATGGCCCCGAGGCTTTTCCGGCAAAACATATACTGCTCCCGACCCCTTCCCCTGATATGCCCGATTTTTTGTGACTTATCACAAAAACGAGACAGTTTGCCTGGTCGCTTTGCCGGATATTGAACACATTGTTAATTAATTATGTAACAATGCTGAACACTGTGTCACATCTTTGACAAGGCCGCCGCGGCTTGGATTTTGCAGATAGAAAGTCAAGAAAATGCGGGAGGAGTTTTTGATGAAATATATAAATAGTGAGGGAAGGATGTGTTCCCTGCCTGAGCCCGGCGCAGAAGATCTGGAGCAGCGGATAGAGCGGCTGGAGGCGCAAAGGGAGATAAGCGAGATACTTTTCCACTACACCCGCTGCGTGGACAGAGGGGACGCCGCCGGCGTGGCCTCCTGCTACACCGAGGACGGCTGTTTTTATCCCGGGGACAATATGCCGGGTATCCAGGGCAAAGACAGGATTTTCCGGCTCTTTACCCGGCTGCTGGAACCAAACGTGCAGACCTGCGCCCATCACATCTGCAATCAGCAGCTCTGCTTCCTCTCCCGGGAGGAGGCTCTGGTCTACGCCTGCTTCCGCTCCTGCAAGACCTTCAGCGACGGGCGGCCGGAGGAAAACTGCTGGGGCGGGTATGAGCTCAGAGTGCTCAGGGAAGCGGACGGCCAGTGGCGCATAAAAAGCCATAAATGCTTCATGAACAATCAGACCGGCTGCGAGACGCCCCGGCAGAGAGAGCAGCTGGACAGGCCCTGGCCTCCCCTGCCGGAGTACCGGCTCTGAGCTTGTCAAATCTGTGGCACATAATTTGCATATATAAAAATGTCAGCAAAAACAACTTTAAAAGTTAGGAGATATGATTATGGCACTGTTTGAAAAGATCAGCAGCTTTGCCGACGGCGCTGTAAAGCAGGGCGGCAAGTTTGCAAAGAACACCGGCAAGATAGCTGCGCTCAAGCTCAGCAGCCACAACGCTCAGGAAGAGATCAACAGGCTCTATGCAAAGATCGGCGAACGCTACTACAAGGCCCACGGTCTCGCCCCGGAGCAGGGCTTTGAAAAGCTCTGCGACAAGGTCACCGAGCTGCGGGGAGTCATCAACGAGAACCAGGCCGCCATAGAGGAAATAAAGATAGACGGCGTTATCGACGAGGTCGTTGTGGACCCCGACGAGCTGGATTGAGACCTTTCAAGGTCTGTTTCGGGCGCAGCCCCCGAGGAAAGGACTAGGTACATATATGGCAATGCATTTTGCAGACACAGAAAACGGCCGGGTCCAGGGCGTATCCGGCAACGACCCCAGAATAACCGTGTTCAAGGGCATGCCTTTTGCCGCTCCGCCCGTGGGTAAAAACCGCTGGAGAGCCCCCCAGCCTGTAGAAAACTGGGAAGGAATTTACCGGGCGGACCGTTTCCGGGGCAGATGTCCCCAGGAGCGCCAGTCTCCATTCTATTACGCCAATTGCGGAGAGCCCTTTGAAGACGCAGACGAGGACTGCCTGTACCTCAACGTCTGGACTCCGGCAAAAAGCCCGGAGGAAAAACTGCCCGTGTTTCTCTGGATACACGGCGGCGCAAACGTCACTGGCTGGGGCCACTTTCCCTTTGTGGACGGCGAAGGTTTTGCCAAGCGGGGAGTTATATTCGTGTCCTTCAACTGGCGGGTAAATGTCTTCGGCTGGCTGACCCACCCGGAACTGGATGCGGAAAATGAGCGGCATGTGTCGGGAAATTACGCCGTTCTCGATCAGATACAGGCCCTCAAGTGGGTAAGGAACAACATCGCCGCTTTCGGCGGAGATCCGGACAACATAACCGTGGCCGGAGAGTCCGCCGGCGGCAGCTCCACCATGAACCTCTGCTGCACTCCCCTCACCCGGGGCATGTTCCGCCACGCCTCCATGCAGAGCGGCGGCGGCTGGGACCTCTTCGTCTCCAACAGCGTGCCCAGTCTGGCCCAGTCCGAGGCGGCCACCGATTTGAAAAAGCTCTTCGGAGTGGACAGCATAGCCCAGGCCAGAGAGCTTCCCGCCGAGGAACTGGTGCGGCGCTCTTCCCGCCCGGAAGCGGCGGGCGCATATATTCCCTCTCATGTTGTGGACGGCTGGGTCTTCACCAAGACCAACCGCCGCAGCTGCCTAGAGGGAGAGATGCACCCTGTGGACTACATCATCGGCTACACCGGGGAAGAGACCCACATGTACGATATGAGTCCCGACAGGCAGCTCTTCCTGGACGGGGTCCGGGCCGAATACGGCGGACACGCCGAGGAGTATCTGGCCCTGTGCGATTTCCTCCGGGACGACTCCAGCTTTACGGAACACCTGCGGGTGCGCAGCGCAGAGATACTGAAAACCGGCGCCCTCGCCTTTGCGGAGACTATGGAGCGCTTCGGCCGGCCCGTATACATGTACTGTTTCAGCCACAGCCTTCCCGGCGAGGACGGAGGTTCCTTCCACTCCTGTGAGCTCTGGTATCAGTTCGAGACACTGAACCGCAGCCGCAGGCCCTTTACCGGCGAGGATTATCAGCTGGCGGTGACTATGGCGGACTACTGGACCGCCTTCTGCAAGACCGGCGATCCCAACGGTGGCGGCCGTCCTGAGTGGAGCAAGTACACCAGGGCCAATCCCCTGGTCCTGCACCTGGACACCCCCATTGAAATGCGCCCCTTCCAGATAACGCCCCGTATACTTTTCCGCAAAAAATGGCTATGCAGATAAGCAGTGGATACCAAAGAGTTTCAGCTCTTTAGTATATAAAATTCAAAGGGAGGATAAAAAAACAAATGAGTAACACACTCACCACAACTTCCAAGTTCAACCCCTGGCTGATCGTCCTCGGATGCTTCGGCTGCGCACAGATCCTTATCACCTGCCTGTGCAACACCGCAGGTATGTATTTCGCCCCCGTCATGGCCGAGTTCGGCTGGGAGCAGAAGCAGGTGGCCCTGTACACCACCATTTTCTCCTGGGTCGCAGCAGCCCTTCAGCCCCTGTGCGGCAAGATCTTCCAGAAGGTCAACGCCCGCATCCTGATGCTGGTTGTTGACGTCATCTTCATCGCCGGCTACCTGTGGTCCGCAACCTTCACCCATCTCTGGCAGTGGAACACCTTCGGCGTTATCTACGGTGTCACCGCCGGCTTCTTCATGTATCTGGCCAACCCCATCATGGTCAACCGCTGGTTCGTCAAGAGCAAGGGCATGGCCCTGGCCTTGATAAGCCTCATCGCCGGTCTCCTGGGCTTCTTCTGGAACCCCTGGGTCCAGAACTGGATCAATGACTACGGCTGGCAGGGCGCCCGTCTGCGCAGCGGCATCATCGTCGGCGCCATCAGCATCATTTTCACCATCCTCTTCATCCGCAACTCCCCTGAAGATCTGGGCATGAAGGCCTACGGCGCCGACGAGGCCGCCAAAGAGGCCGAGAAGAAAGAGACCGAGACCGTCGTCCTCACCGGCATGACCCGCGCTCAGGCCATCAGGACCCCCATGTTCTACCTCATCGCCGTGGTGGCTTTTATCTCCTGCCTGACTCCTTCCCTTAACCAGCAGCTCTCCGCTTACAGCTCCACCGTTCCCATCGGCGCTGCTGCCGGTGCCATGGCCCTGTCCATCCTGTCCATTGCCGGCGTTATCCGCGGACCCGTTGTGGGCTGGTGCACCGACCATCTGGGCGCTCTGGTCACCAACTGCATCTGCTGCTTCCTGGCTGCTGCCGGCGTGTTCATGATAGTCATTGACGGCGGCGTACATGTGGCAGTGTTCTATGTGGGCGTTACTCTGTTCTCCCTGGCCTTCGTTCCTCTGACCATCGGCAACCCCCTCATGGTCTCTCAGGTTTTCGGCACCAAGGACTACTCCAACATCTACTCCATCGTAACCACCATCGTTCTGGTCTCCAGCGGCGTTGCTCAGTACCTCTACGCTGCTATGCGCGACGCCACCGGCTCCTATGAGGGCGTCATCATTCTGGTCGGCACCCTGCTGTGCGTCCAGGGCGTCATCACTCCTATCATCATTGCCGTGGACAAGAAGGCAAAGGCAAAGGCCGCCAACTGAGTTCCTTGGCCTAAACCCTAAAAACCACATATTTTCCGATCGTTCGGAATCTCCGGCTGGGGCATGTATATCATGCCCCAGCTTTTTTACTCCCTATAGCGGCATAGGCGGCTGAGAAAATTCTCAGCCGCCTATGCAAATCAATATATGATTCCGCTATCTGTTTTCTCCGGGCCGAAGCCTGCCTATGCAGACCAAGGTCCCCGGTTCATATGAAGATATTCACGGCGCCGATAACGGCTCCCAGCAGGCCGCCCAGCCAAACCACGTAGCGAAATTCCCTGTTCACCACCGAAAGGATAAGGGCCTCCACCGCCTGGGGCTCCATGAGCCGCAGCTTCTCCGTTATCATCCCCCCCACGTCTATGCTCTCCACCACCTTGCGCACATAGACGGACATAAAGTTCAGATACAGCTTCTGCACCGCCAGGCAGAGTTTTTCCCGCTGGGGGAAGGCTTCCTGGGCCATATCCTTTATGGGCCTGTCTCCGAAGTCCACGAGAGCCCTTTCCAGCAGAGGACACACCGTCTCCTCCCCATGCTCCTCCAGATACTCCCTGATGCCCTCCGACAGGGACGGGGCAAGATTCAAGAGGCTTGCGGCCCCCGCTCTGGGCAGCCGCCCCGACAGTTCCCCCACCGCCCGCTCTATCAGCGGGGCATAGTCGAACTCCTTCAGGGCCTCGAGGGTCTTTTCGCAGAGAGCCCGTTTTGCGCAGTCCAGCGCCGGGCCCATTTCCTCCGATCTCTCCAGCCCCTCCATCACATAGCAGAGGCTGTAGCGCCGGGAGAATATCATATCGGTAATGCTCTCGGCCACGGTGGCGGAAAACTCCTGGGACTGAAACAGTATCTCCAGATCGTCGGCGTTGAAGAACCTTGCCTCCACCTCACGGCCCAGAAGCACCGCCAGGTCTTCCAGCCGGCGGGGCACTATGCCCGGGGTGAATGGCAGGCGGAAACGGCCCAGATACATGGCTTTATACGGGCGAAAGAGCATTTTTATTGCCAGGTCGTTGGTGAGATAGCCGATTATACCGCCTATAAGGGGCGGCGTTATGACAGATATGGGGTCCATTCCTCTCAGACCTCCACCAGGTAGTCCAAGACTCCGCTGAGCTGGGACTTGGCCGGTGAGCTGGGCAGCTGCAGCATATATCCCATGGCCCGCTCCCGGTACTGACGCATTATCCAGCGGGTATATTCCACGCCCCCGGAAACGCTGACTATGGAATACAGCTCGGTAAAGACCTGCTGGGGCTCCATTCCCTTCGCCCGGGCCGCCAGGTCCCTTATGGCAGGGCCGTAATGGCTGTCGTTGAAGGTGTAGATGACCGGCAGGGTATAGATGCCGTTTATGAAATCCATGCCCTGTTTCTTTCCGCTGTCCTCATGGCTCAAAATGCAGTCCAGCAGATCGTCTCTCAGCTGAAATATCAGACCCAGGCTGTGTCCGAACTGCTTTGAGGCGCTGACGCTGGACTGGCCGCAGCCGGAGGCGATGGCCCCCGTCTCGCAGGCGGCGGAAAACAGTGCGGCCGTCTTGCCGGAAATGTTCATGAAATACTGGTTCTCGTCGGTATTTACATTGAACTGGGCAGCATACTGCCCCAGTTCTCCGCTGCACATATCCCCCATGGCCCTTGAGAGGCTCTGCCCCACATCCAGCATCTCCGGGCTCATGAGCTCCCGGAGCACGCAGCTGAGCAGATAGTCCCCGGCATAAACCGCCATGTCCTTCCCAAAGGCGGACTGGATGGTATCCCGTCCTCTCCTGTACGGGGCGTCGTCCACGATGTCGTCGTGGATGAGAGAGGCCATATGTATAAGCTCCACCACGGCCGCCGTCTTTACCAGCTTGGAGCGGCAGGCCGGATAGGCCATTCCTATGCGCCCGAAAATAAGCACCAGGGCCGGGCGCAGATATTTGCCGTCGGAGGCAAGGATCTCCTCGATTATTTTCGACAGGGGCTGCCTGCCCAGACTGTCCGCAACGCACTCTCGCATCGTGTGGCCGACAAGTTCGAGCTCTTCCTTCATTCCCGGGATATCTTCCAATAACTTCATCAGAGCTCCTCCTTGCTCTTAATCGCATACATAACCTTGCAGGAGCCGAACATAAAGCTCTTCTCCTCTTTAAGCTGCATGGCGCTCAGGGCCAGCAGTTCCCTCAGCCGCCCGGGGCTTACAAAGGCCCTGGTACTGCGGCTCAACCATCGGTATTCGCTGAATTTTTTTATCCCGCCGCCCAGCAGCGGCATCAGCAGGGAGAAATACAGGCTGTAAAAAGGCTTTATCCAGGGGCTCTCCGGCCGGAAAGAATCTATGCAGCAAAAGCCGCCTCCGCCCTTGAGCACCCTGGCCGCCTCCCTGATGGCCGCTCCGTAATCCGCGGTGTTCCTCAGCCCAAAGGAGATGACCGCGGCGTCAAAGCTGTCCTTTTCAAAGGGCATGTTCAAAGCATTGCCCCGCACCAGGCTCACCCGGCTTTCACCGGCAAAGCGTTTTTCCGCATTGTTCAGCATCTCCGGGGAGAAGTCAAGGGCGGTAACGCTTATGTCCCCCCGGCGGCGCAGCATCAGCTCCGTCATATCCCCGGTGCCGCAGCATATGTCCAGGAGCTTTCCCCCCCGGGGCAGAGAGGCCTCCAGCATCTTCGCCCCCTCTTCCTTCCACAGCAGGTGCCGGCCCAGGCTTATGCGCAGGTTTGCCCTGTCATAGCCCTCGGCCACTTTTCCAAACACATTGAACACATATTCTTCCTTGTCCATTGCCCCAAGCACCCCCTAGGAAAAAAGCACGGCGATTATATATGTGCAGCCCAGCATGGCATTCAGGGAATTTATCCCGGCCATGGCCCTGAGCCTGGTCCCCGCTCCGGGCCTCATGCGGAGCTGAGCCGCCGCCGCAGAGCCCGAGGCCAGAAGCCCCGGCAGGTACACCGCCCACGCTTTCACAGGCAGCACCACCAGCGGCAGGGCAAACCACAGCAGCAGGGCCAGACGGTAGAGCCGGAGGCTCTTTGCTTCTCCAAGCAGTACCGTAAAGGTCTTTCTCCCTGAGGCCCTGTCCTTCTGTATATCCCACAGATTATTCGTCAGCATTATGAGCCCTACCCCCAGCATCACCGGCAGAGCCTTCAGCAGGACCGCCGGCGAAAAGCCGCCGCCCAGGCTGCCGCTGACTCCCAGAGGTATGAGCCCGCCCATGACAAAGGCGGAAGTCAGCTCCCCCAGGGGCAGGTAGGACAGGGGTTTTTTCCCGAAGGAATAGGCCAGCAGGGCGGCCGCGCCCACTGCCCCCACCGCCAGCACGAGCCATCCGGCCCTCAAAATGGCGGGGACTCCCGCCGCCGCCGCCAAAAGCAGCAGCGCAAATCCCAGATAAAGTACCTTCCTGGGCTCCGGCCTCCGGTAGAGCAGCACTGCCTCCTCAGCGTCGGGAGAGTTTTCCAGGGTGTCTCCCCCTTTTATAAAATCGCAATAGTCATTGAAAACATTTGCCGCCGACTGCATGAGCACGCAGGCGGCAGCCGTACTGAGCAGCAGCCAGGGTTCTGCCATGGCCCCGTCCCGGGCCAGCGCGGCCCCCAGCAGCGCCGGTATGAGGGCCGCCGTCCAGGTCTGGGGAGCGGCGAGTCCGAGAGCCATGCCCGGGCTCAGTCTGCCGGGCTTCCCCTCTTTATTTTTCATTCCTCCGCTCCCCCCTACTGTTATCTGTCTTACAGAAGCTCAGTGAGCTTGGGCAGGACCTTGTTCATGTCCGCCACAAGGCCAAGGTCGCAGTCCTGGAATATGGGCGCTTTGGCGTCCTTATTTATAGCCACGATTATCTTGGAGCTGCTGGCGCCCACCATATGCTGCACCTGGCCGGAGATGCCCAGCGCCACATAGAGCTCGGGCTTTACGGTGGCCCCGGACACGCCTATATAGCGGCTTCTGGACATCCAGTGCTGCTCCTCGGCTATGGGCCTGGTGCAGCCCATCTCCGCCCCCAGCTTTGCGGCCAGGCTCTCCGCCGCCGCCAGATTCTCCTGAGCGCCCAGGCCACGGCCCACGGCGACTATGCGCTTTGCCACGGCGATATCCACGGATTCCTCCTGCTTTGCTGCGCTCGCCAGAAGCCGGATGCCCATGTCCTCAGGCTGGGCCTCCACCTTCTCGACGTTCCCGCTTGCGGCAGGGGCCGTCTCCTCAAAGCCGCCGCCGGTGAGGACGATGCCCAGGCCCAGAGCTTTTACGGTAGCCTGGGCCGCTCCGCCGAACACATTGCGCTTTGCCAGCACGGCGCCGCTGTCATCCAGCTCCAGGGAGGAGGCGTCGGTGATAACGCCGGCTCCAAGTCTCACTGCCAGCTTTGCGGCAATGCAGCGGTCCCTGGTGCCGCAGCCCATCAGCAGCAGCTCCGGCTGCTCCTTTTTCAGCAGCTCGGCCACTGCGCCGGTGTAGCTCTCGGCCATGGCCTCCGGGGCCTTCTCGCCCAGCCACAGGACCTTTCCGGCCCAGGCCGCGGCCTCTTTCGCCTGGCTTTCGGTGCCCAGCACTATGGCGACGCTCTCCTGGGCCAGGCTGTTCGCGCCCCAGCACAGGGAGGCTATATTGGAAGCATTAGTGGAAAAAACAATGGCTTTTTTGAGTTTCATGGTCTTGTCCTCCTTATTTCAGTTCCGCATTGACTGCGGCGGCAAAGGCAGCGAGAGTCTCGTCGCTATCTCCGGTGAATATCTTGCAGGGGCGCGCGGCGTGCTGAGGAGCCAGGACGGACAGAGTCTCGCTGTATCTCTCCCCGGGCAGAGCAACATCTCCCCCGGTGAGCGCAGTGACAGGCTTTTTGCCGGCGGCCAGGATATCCTTCATGCTGGGCACCCGGGTCACGTTTATGCCGCTGGCCACGGCGATGACGGCAGGCAGCTTTATGCACAGGGTCTCGGTCTCACCGTCTGCGGAACGCTCCACGGTGATGCTGTCTTCCCCTGCCTCGATGCAGGTGACGCCGTTGATGCAGGGCAGACCCAGCCTCTCCCCCAGCTGGACTCCCACCTGCTGGGCGTAGAGGTCGCTGGAACCCTCGCCGCATATGACCAGGTCGAACTCCCGGCTCTTTATCACCTGGGCCAGAGCCGCAGAGGTGGTGCTGTTGTCCGCATCTTTAAGGCTGGGGTCGCAGACGGTGACGCAGTTTGCAGGGCCTCTGGACAGTACGCCCTTTCTCATCTTGGAGTTTTCAACTTCCTGAGTGCCCACAGTGAGAGCCGTCAGTTCCCCTCCGCACTTCTCAACCAGCTGGGCTCCCGCTTCTATAGCGTTAAGGTCATACTGGCCTATCATAAGCTCCGCCTTGTCGAAGTTGAGGCTGCCGTCGGAGGAAATGCCGATGCTC
>DVHY01000047.1 GCA_018711755.1 Candidatus Limivicinus faecipullorum
GGGATACGACCTGACACTGGAGATCAAGGTTGCGATTAAAGAATATATGCCCTCCGCCCTGGCCACTTTGTTATAGGAAGAGGAAAAGATACACCATGAAAAAGGTGCTTAGACTCCTATGCCTGGGCCTCTGCCTGACGCTGCTTCTGGGCCTGCTGACCGGCTGCGGTGCCGGCAGCCCGGAGGAGACGGAGAACCGGGTCCCGGGACAGCAGGAATTTGCGGCTGATACGGGGGGCGGAGATGAGGAAATCAAAAAAGCCATTGAGCTGGGATTTGTGCCCGATGAGCTCCGGGACGACTATGATCTCCAGATAAACTACGGGGAGTTTTGCAGCATACTGGACTGCTTTGTCTCCGGCCTTTACCCGGAGCTGCTCCCTGCTTGGGAGGAGGTGTCCGGAAACTACAGGCAGTCCGATGAACCCATGTGCCGCATGGAGGGGGCCCTGGTCCTATTCTATGCTGCGGAGTGCCTGGGGCTGGACGCCTGCGGCTATGAATACAACATCCCCCTGGAGGACTACACGGCCCCGGAGGTAGATTTTTACCAGGGGGTGGACTGGGACTATCCCTTACTGCCGGATATATTCCGACCCTATTATAACGAGACTTTGGCCAATTCAGAGAATTACTCCTGGCGTTGCGGACTGGACTATGCGGACAACGCCAAACGCTTTGTGGAGTACAACTCCTACGGCAACGGCAAGACCTTCTTTGATTATGACGAGAGCTATTCTCTCAATTTGGGCAGCCCCTTTGAGCGGGGAGATGCTATCCGGGCGGTGGAGCGGCTGTATGAAAATGCCCGCTTCTTCATGTATGAGCCATCAGCGGAGCTGCAGTGCAGTCTGTCCCCTCAAGCCATGGAGCTGGCTGCCGCTATGCCTGAGGTCTCCTGGCAGCAGCTGCCGGACTGGAAGGGCTGCACCGTGGCCGCCAGACCCTGGTGCGCAAGCTATGGAATAGGCATGCTGTACCAGCAGGAGGAAATAGAGGCCCTGGGCTCTCTGGGCTTCGACTTTATCCGGGCACCTCTGGATTTTAACGGCATCTTTGAGGGGACGGATACCGGAAAAGCCAACCCGGCCTTCCTGGAGAACATGGACCGGCTTCTGGAATACTGCGCCCTGGAGGGTATACATGTATGCTTCGACCTGCACGATATGCCCGGTTTCAACACCGGGGGAGACGACTCCCTGATCACATTGTGGAGCGACGGGGAGACCCAGGAGCTCTTTGTGGAATTCTGGCGCTTCATGGCGGAATACTATAGAGATGTGCCCTCCGGCCTGCTGAGCTTCAATCTCCTGAACGAACCCCACGGCAATGACGGGGAGCCCTCGGATCAGGTCTATTCTCAAATCATGCTCAGGGCCGTGGAAGCCATACGGGAAGTGAACCCAGACAGGCTTATCTTTGCGGATATGCTGGGGGTCACCCAGGGTATCCCGGTACAGGGCCTGGCGGATGCCCAAGTAGCCCAGGCCTTTCACCCATACTTCCTCAGTGGCGGTGTTCAGAGCTGGCCGGTAAACGTTATCAACGGCTTTGTTCACAGGGACAATGGCATTCTCAGCCTGTCGGGCAGCTTTCCTGCGGGAAGCTCCTTTACTCTAAAGCTGAGCCGGGTTCATGGCAGCAGCCTTTTCCGTCTGGAGGCGGATGGTCTTGCGGCAGCCGAGCTGGCAGCAGGCACTGAAGCCCAGGGCGAAAATGGATGCACCGGTGTATATGAGGCCGGTACCGGCGGCGAGTGGCGCAGCTATGAGGGCCTGGAACTCAGCTGCACATTGGACAGAGACTGCGGAGTACTGCGGCTGATTCAGGAGGAGGGCTGCTGGTACCAGCTGGAGCGCATCAGCATTTCGACGCCGGACTACAGCCTCTCCATAAGCTGTAATGGCAGCGTTGTCACCGATGAGAGAGTGCCGGACCTGCTCATCAGCGATGACGGCCAGGTGAGCGCCGTGGAGGAGGGCGTCCTGATCACCCAGTCAGGAGATTGGCTGGAGGAGAGCTTCCGGGAATATGCCGATTTCCGGGAGCAGACCGGCTGCTGCATTATGGCCCAGGAGTTTGGCTTTAACGAAACCATTGACTATCAGGCCGGCCTTAAGGCGGCGGAGGACCTGCTGTCGGTGCTGGAGGGATATGATATCCCCTGGTGTTCCTGGTACGGCAATTTTGGGCCGCTGATGGATGAGCGAGATTATCAGTGGAGCATGGAATTTGAAGGGTATTCCCTCAAAAAGGAGGGGGCCGAGTACGAGATGGTCTCCCAGAACTTGATGTTGGACACCGGAATGATGGAGGTGTTCAGGAAGTACATGGATTGAAGGACCGGCAGCACAAAACCATATCGACAGGCTCGCAGAGTTTTTCGCCGCTGCGAAGGATATGGAGTTTGCAGCGACGCAGCGAAGTGCAATACCTTTTATCCAAGAAGGCATGCCTTCTTCGACAAGCCGAAAGCCCGCCGGGATTCCCGGCGGGCTTTGTCATAAGGACTGTGGGTGAACTGCTTACCAGCGGCCCTCCCGCAGCTGCTTCCTGTAGTAAATGTAGGAGTAGACGCAGGACACCACCGCGGCGGCCAGAATAATGCCTATGCTCAACCAGAAGCCGATCTCACCCCAGGGCAGGAAAGCCAGCAGCAGAGTGGCGATGCCGCTGCCCACCCAGAGCTTCCCTGCAAAGCGGTGGGTGGCGTTCCAGTTCTCCTCATTGTCCAGGGCCCAGGGCACTTTTATGCCTATGGTGTAGTTCCGGCGGCACTTGGGCAGATAGTTGCCGATGGCAATGAACAGCAGGCCCATGAATATAAACATGATCTTATCCATGCTGAAGGGCTGGAGCCCAAGGGCAGTGAGGTAGGTGACGCCACCCATCAGCACGGACAGGGCTGGGCAGATCCACAGCACCAGCCCAAGAGCCTTGCCGCTCTGGACCTTATTCCTGGGGTCGGCAAAGCAGACGGCAATGCACAGCCAGTGGATGGCCAGCAGACCCAGGCTCTCCCCAAAGACCACCATGGCCCGGCTGCCCCAGCCGTCCACCTCTCCGGCGGCGTTCCAGTGGATGGGCAGCAGCTCCGGCAGCTTGTTCCACAGTATAAGTCCCGCCAGCATCGGCAGCAGGATGACGACACTTCCTATAATGATTTTCTTCAGATTCTTTTTAAACATCTTCCTTGCCCTCCTTAAGCTCCCTGAGCCAGAGCATTATCTCCTCCAGCACCGAGGTGTTCAGCTCGTAGTAAATGAACTTGCCCTCCCGGCGGTCCCGTATCAGGTCCGCCTCCCGCAGCACCGACAGGTGCCGGGATACCGCCGCCGCCGTGACCGTAAAGTGGCTGCATATATCCCCGGCGGACAGGGGACCGGCCTTCAGCAGGGCCAGGATCTCCCGGCGGATGGGGTCCGCCAGCGCCCGCAGCGTAGTTTGCAAACCCATGCATATCATCTCCTTTAACAATTAACTTAATTGTTAATTAATATATATCACAAGTTCCCGGCTTTGTCAAGCAGACAAAAAACAAGAGGCCGTAGCGGAATGTTTTGGTGGTATTTTCGAGTTGAAATCCCGGAAATTTCGTCCTATAATGAGTCGGCTGAAAATAAGGAGATGTTAAAATGGCTAGTCTGCTGTCCCTATCCGTGGCGATGTTTGCCGGGCTGATGATGACCCGTGCGGTAAAAAATCTGCACCTGCCGGACGTGACGGCATATCTGGTAGCGGGTGTGCTCATAGGGCCCTGCTTCATAGGTGCGCTGAACATACCGGGTCTGGGCTTTTACAGTTATGACCAGCTGGAGGGCCTGGGCCTCATAAGCGATGTGGCTCTGGGCTTCATAGCCTTTTCCATAGGCAACGAGTTTCGCCTGTCCCAGCTGAAAGAGACGGGGCGTCAGGCTTTCATAGTAGGCGTTTTGCAGGCGGTAGCCGCCACGCTGCTGGTGGATGCGGCCCTGCTGCTGTTCCATCTGGCCATGCCCCAGGCTTTGAGCGTCCCTGCGGCCATCACTCTGGGGGCCATAGCCGCGGCCACGGCTCCTGCCGCCACCTTAATGGTGGTGCGCCAGTACAAGGCCAAGGGCCCTCTCACCGATCTGCTGCTGCCCATAGTGGCACTGGACGACGCGGTGGGCCTGGTGCTCTTTGCCGTGTCCTTCGGCATAGCCAAGGCTCTGGGCTCCGGGGAAGTGGACGTATATACCATAGTTGCAAACCCCATCATAGAGATAACGGCTTCCCTGGTGCTGGGAGCTCTGGCGGGCCTGGCCCTGACCCATATAGAGAAGTTCTTCCACTCCAATACCAACCGGCTGGCCATGACCATAGGCTTCGTGTTCCTCACGGTGGCCCTGTCCATGCTGAGCATCCCCATAGGCCCGGTGACTCTGGGCTTTTCCTCGCTGCTGGTGTGCATGATGCTGGGCACGGTGTTCTGCAATCTTTGCCCCCTGTCCCAGGAGATCATGGACAACGCCGACCGCTGGACAGCGCCGCTGCTGGTGCTGTTTTTCGTGATATCCGGGGCCGAGCTGGAGCTGGGGGTCTTCCAGCAGCTGAGCAGCGTGGTGATAGGCGTCATATATATCCTCTCCCGCTCTCTGGGCAAGTATCTGGGCGCCAGGGGCTCGGCCAGAATGGCCGGCTGCGGCGACAAAGTGGTGAAGTATCTGGGTGTGACCCTGCTGCCCCAGGCGGGGGTGGCCCTGGGCATGTGCGTCACCGCCTCGTCCCTGCCTGAGGACGGGGGACTCATCAGGAACATCGTGCTGTTTGCTGTGCTGGTGTATGAGCTGGTGGGCCCGTCCATGACCAAGTGGGCCCTGACCCGGGCGGGGGACATCCAGCCCAAGAGCCAGGAGGTACTGGAGCGCCGGGAGCGGAAACTGGCTGCCGCGGCGGCTGCAAAGAAGTAACGAAATGTCCATGGCAGAAAATACCATGTAGAATTTTTCGCCGGCTTTTTGGACAAATCACCAAGATTTGCGGAAAGGGGAGCTTAGTACTTGAAATCCCCGGCTGCATGAAGTAAAATATCTCTCGGTGCCGGGCTGCGGCTGTACGCAGCCCGACACTATATTTTGTGGTCAAAACGGTTACAGCCCTGTCTTTCTTTCAA
>DVHY01000004.1 GCA_018711755.1 Candidatus Limivicinus faecipullorum
GGCGGCGGAGATGGCAAAGCCCAGATCCTCGGTCATGGGGATGACCAAAGCGTCGCAGGGGGCGGTGACGAGCTCATCGGACAGAAGGCCCTGCTCGCCCAGCACATAGAACAGGCGGGTGAGGCCGATGGATATGCCCACGCCGGGCAGCTGCTTGTCGGTATAGTACTCCGCCAGATTGTCGTAGCGGCCGCCGGAGCAGACGGAGCCTATCTCCGGGTGCTCGGTCATCTCCGTTTCGTAGACGGTGCCGGTGTAATAATCCAGGCCCCGGGCTATGGTCAGGTCTATGGCGAAGTTCTCCTCCGGCACGCCGAAGTCGGAGAGATAGCGGGCCACGGTCTTCAGCTCTTCAAGGCCGGTGTCAAAGGTGGCGTCCATGCCTTTGAAGCGTTCCAGAGCGGCGATCACCTCACTGTTGCTGCCCTTGATGGCCATGAAGTCCAGGACGTTTTCCGCCTTGCAAGGGAGCATCTTCACCTCGTCTATAAGGAGCCGGCGCACCTTTTCCGAGCCTATCTTGTCCAGCTTGTCCACGGTGCGCATAATGTCCCCGGACTTTTCGCTCATGCCGTTCATGGCGTAAAAGCCGTTGAGGAGCTTGCGGTTGTTCACCTTTATTTTGAATTTGCTGATGCCCAGCTTTGTAAAAGTATTATAGATTATGGCGGGGATCTCCGCCTCGTTTATGATATCCAGCTTGCCGTCGCCGATGACGTCTATATCCGCCTGGTAGAATTCCCGGAAGCGGCCCCGCTGGGCCCGCTCGCCCCGGTAGACCTTGCCTATCTGGTAGCGGCGGAAGGGGAAAGTCAGCTCGCCGTAGTGGGCGGCCACATACTTTGCCAGGGGCACGGTGAGGTCGAAGCGGAGGGCCAGGTCGCTGTCTCCCTTGGAGAAGCGGTATATCTGTTTTTCCGTCTCTCCGCCGCCCTTGGCCAGCAACACCTGGGCAGATTCTATTATAGGCGTATCCAGAGGGGTGAAGCCGTATACGCCGTAGCTCTGGCGCAGCACTTCCATCATCCGCTCCATTTTCATTTGGGCATCCGGCAGCAGCTCCATAAAGCCGGAGAGTGTGCGGGGTGATACCTTTGCCATGTATATATATTCCTTTCAGTCTTTTTCAACATATTATAAGTATACCAGGATATCCCTTTTGTCAATAGCGGGGCCGAAAAAAGCCGCGGAAAGGGCAAAACACTGGCGCAGCATAGCTGCGCCAGCGGGGTTCTCCCGGGGCAAAGGCCCCGGCTGCTTTTTCGCATTCAGCGTTTTTGGGGATTGACGATGTTGCGCCAGTCCAGATCGCCCCGGCGCAGTCCCTGCACCAGCACCTCTGCCGTGGCGGCATTGGTGGCAAAGGGTATCTGATATTGGTCGCACAGACGCTCTATCTTGTTGATATCATCAAAGCCCTTGGGATTTGCTGGGTCGCAGAAGAACAGGACCAGGTCAATCTCGTTAAAGGAAATGCGGGCGCCTATCTGTTGGGCGCCGCCCTGATCTGCGTGGAGATACAGGGTTATTGGCAGCCCTGTAGCTTCGGAGACCAGTTTGCCGGTTACATGGGTAGCACAGAGAGAATGCTCGGCCAGGATACCGCAATAGGCGATGCAAAACTGCACCATCAGCTCCTTTTTCCTGTCATGGGCCATCAACGCAATGTTCATAATTTACTCCATTTCACATCATACTCTATCCAAAAATTGTCCATTCGTCTAATTATAAACACAAAACGGAACTTTTGCAAGGGCTTTTGTTGCCAATTTACTGGAAATTAACATTCTTTCCGGGGGAAAACAGGTCCGGCTCACTTCAAAAGGGTCATTTCCTCCTCGGAGGTGTCGCTGTAACCGCGGATGGTGATGTAGGCGTCCATGATATTCCGGGCGATGAACTGCACGTTTGCACCGGCGCCGCCTCGCTCCACCACCACGAAGATGGCCACTTCCGGATTGTCATAGGGGGCGTAGCACATGAACAGACCGTCGTTCTGGATGTTCTCACCTTTCTGGGCGGTACCGGTCTTGCCGGCCACCTCCCAGTCGCAGTCCACCCAGACTTCCACGTTGGTGCCGTTGTGGGCCCAGTCGTGGAGCACTTCATACATGCCCTCGTGGACGGCGGCCCAGTTGTAGTCGGCGCTCTCCACGGTGCTGAGTATCTCCGGCTCGCGCTCATAGAGCTTCTCGGAATAGTCGTAGCTGCGTATGGATTTGAGGATGGAAGCGGAATAGCGGGTGCCGCTGTTGGCCACGGTGGCGCAGTATTCCGCCATCTGCAGGGGGGTGAAGATGCTGTCTGCCTGGCCGATGCCGGCCTGCAGGGTATCACCTATACGCCACTCGGTGCCGGCGTAGTCGGCGTGGTTGGCCTGGTTGGACATGTTGCCGGTGGTCTCCACCAGCTCTATGCCCGTGGGCACGCCCAGACCGAAGTCGTGGGCCACCTCGCCCATGATGTCAACGCCCAGGGTATCGGAGATGGTATAGAAGAAGTAGTTGCAGGAGTCACGGATGGCGGTGGTGACCACCTCTTCCTGATGGGTATAGCCCTCGGCCCAGATCCAGCACTCAGGGGCGTAGCCGTCGGCGGCGTATTTGGTGAACACGCCCTCGCAGCTTATCTTTTCCTCGGTGTTGATTATGCCGTTGGTAAGGGCGGCAATGGCGGTACAGGGCTTGAAGGTGGAGCCGGGGGCGTAGGCGCCCAGCAGCGCCCGGTTGAAGAGGGGGGCGTTGGGGGTCTCCATCAGCTCCTGGTAGTTTTCGATGACTGTGGACACATCGTAGGTGGGCCAGCTGGCCATGGCCAGAGGCTCGCCGGTGCGCACGTCCACCACCACGGCGGCGGCGCCGGTTATCTCATCTTTAAACTCCGGGTCCACGGGCTCTCCTCTGGCCGCGGCCTCAGCCTTGGCCTGGGCCTGGGTGCGCTTCAAAGCCTCCACGCCGCTGGCCAGGATACGCTCGGTCTGTTCCTGGAGGACGCTGTCGATTGTGAGATATATGTGGTTGCCGGGTACGGGCTCCTCGGTATACACGGTGGAGAGCACCGTGCCTGCGGCATTCTTTATCTCGATCACTTCACCGTCCTTGCCGTGGAGGTAGCTCTCAAAGGCATACTCTATGCCGTCCTTGCCCACCATGGCGTCGTTGGCATAGTCCAGCAGGGAGTAGCGCTCGTACTCCTCCTGGGTCATAAGGCCGGTGTAGCCCAGGATATGGGCGGCGTATTCGGTGCTGTATTTGCGCACATAGGCCCGCTCCACCTCTATGCCCACCAGCTTCTGCTCCATGATGGAGGAGATGAGCTTCATGCCTGCGTCTTCAACAAAGATATAGTCGGCGGTGTTGACGGAATAGCGGACGTTTATGGAATAGCGGACGCCGGCGATGATACGCATCTCCTCGGCGGTATAGCTGTTGTCTATATCATAACGGGTGCGCATATAGCTCATCAGCTCCACGGCGCTGGGGTTGGAGGGGATGCCCATCTCCTCGAACTCTTTCACCCTGGTTTTGTCAGCGAAGTAGGCCTCCAGCATGGTGCGCTGGATCTCGGTCATATTGTCCAGATACTCGAAGGGGGGCTCCATGCTTATGGGCAGATCGTCGGTATATTTGTCTCCGAAGCTCTCCACCATCTCCACCAGCTCCAGTATGACGGCGTTGGGGTCCTCGTTGGCAAAGAGCTTGTCGGTGTCTATCTTCAGGTTATAACATTCGGTGTTGCCCACCATAAGGCGGCCGTAGCGGTCAAAGATATTGCCCCTTGTGGCGGTGACGGTACGGGTGTCATCGCTGAGCTCGTTGCTGCGGTTATAATACTCCTCGCCCTGGACTATTTGCAGGTCGTAAAGGAAAACCAGGTATACAGACAGCAGAAGTACCAGGATCAGGGCCATGGCCAGGAGTCTTGCAGGTTTTATCAATCGTTTGTTCATGGACTTATCCTTTCTGAAAGGGGAGGGGAAACTACTGCTTTATCCACCGGGCCGGCGGGAAATAGGCCAGCAGGGCGGCGGGCATGGACCACAGGGACTGGGTGACCACCGTGCTTATCATGGAGAGGCTGAAACTGTCTCTGGCGATGGTCATGAGCATCTGCACCAAAGCGGTTATCACCGAGGCGGCCAGGGCCAGGCCCATATAGGCGAAGAGACGGCGGTTGATGAAATACTGGGACATGAAGGCTGCCGCAAAGGACAGGCAGGGAAGCACGGCGGTGAAGAGCACATCCTGCTCCACAAAGGCCATGTCCCCGAAGATCCCCATGATGAGGCTGAAATAAGCTCCGAACACCGGCCCTTCAAACATGCCCACAGCCACCGCCACGGCGGGCAGCAGCAGGGGACACACGCCGAAAATGCGCAGCTGGGTGAAGATGGTGTTCTGACAAATGAGGGAGAGGAACATGAACAGCAGATATTTCAGCAGCTTGCGTATATTGATTTTTTCAAAGAGATTAAGCAAGGCTCATTCCACCACTTCAAAGTCTTTTATGATGAACACCTGCACCAGGGAGTCCAGGTCGCACTGGGGCTCCACTATGCCGTATTCTATCTGCCCGCCGGCCTCGGTCTGCACGGCGGTGAGGGTGCCTATCACCAGCCCGGCGGGAAAAGCGCCGCCGGAGCCGGAGGTGAGCACGTCGTCTCCCACGAAGATCTGGGCACCGTCGGCCAGGAAGGTGAGCTTGGCCTGCTTGTCACGCATGAGGCCGAATTCTCCCA
Source organism: Candidatus Limivicinus faecipullorum (assembly GCA_018711755.1). Lineage (GTDB taxonomy): Bacteria > Bacillota > Clostridia > Oscillospirales > Oscillospiraceae > Limivicinus > Limivicinus faecipullorum. Next base: position 4,739 of record DVHY01000004.1, read on the forward strand.
CCACCATGCCGGAGTTGCCGGAGACGCCCACGAAGGCGCCCAGGCTCATGTCCACGTCGATAATGGTGCTGACGGTGGCCCAGGTGTCACCCAGCTCGGTTATCTGGCCAACTACGGCGCCGTATTCGGTGATGACCGGGGCGCCCAGCTCAATGCCGCTGTTGGAGCCTTTGCTTATGGTAAAAGTGGAGGACCAGTTGGAAGAGGACCAGAGCACCACCTTGCTGCTCTCCAGCACATAGTCGGTGTGCTGCTCCCGCAGCTCCAGAAGGCGGCGCAGCCGGGTGTTCTCCTCCGAGGCCTCTATGCCGTCACGGGCGGATTCCTGGGCCTCGGCCAGCTGGGCTCTCAGAGACTCGTTTTCCGCTCTCAGAGAGTCATATTCAAAGATATAGCCGTAGATACCGTCCACCCAGTTGACGGCGGAGCTGAGCACCCGCTTCAGGGGAGCTTCCAGTATCCCGGTGACATTCTGCACCGCGCTTATCTGCCCGCCCCGGGCAGCGGCGGCGATGCCTATGAGAAGCACCACGGCCACCACTATGATGGCCACCTTGATGCCGTTTTTTCTAAGATATTCTTTCAAAGAAGTACAACTCCCTGTTCTTTCAGCATTTGACCCAGAGTACACAGAGGCAGGCCCATGACGTTGAAAAAGTCCCCGTCTATGCCCCGGACGAAAAGGGCGGCCCTGCCCTGGGCGCCGTAGGCCCCGGCCTTGTCCATGGGCTCGCCGGTGGCTACGTATCGGGCTATCTCGTCTTCGTCCAGGCTGCGGAAATGCACCCGGCTCATCTCATATTCCAGCAGCTCCCGGCCCCGGCGGAGCACTGACACCCCGGTGAACACCTGGTGGCTGCACCCGGAGAGACTGCGGAGCATGGCCGCGGCTTCCTCCGGGGAATGGGGCTTGCCGAAGATACGGCCCTGATGCCAGACTATGGTGTCGGCGGCGATTATCAGGTCATCTTCACCGCAGAGGGCCGCCACCTCCCGGGCCTTATGGGAGGCCAGGAACTTCACCAGCTCCCCCGGCTCCAGACCGGCGGGGGCCCGCTCCTCGCTCCTGGCGGGGATGACCCTGAGGTTTTTGACTTTCAGCATCTGCAAAAGTTCCCGGCGTCGGGGAGAGCCGGAGGCCAGAACTATATCCATTGCAAAATTACCTCTTTTCAGTCCACGCCCCGGTAGTAGAGCCCCCGGGTGAGGACATTGGGCTTGTAGTCGCTGAGCCCCATATGGCCCTTTACCACCTCTACGCACTCTCTTGCGCTCTCGGTGGTGAACATCATCCTGAGTCCCCAAAGGCCGGCGGAGAACAGGTCCTCCTTCTTGTCGGCCAGGTAGAGCTTATGGGCGTTGTATATCACGTTGCGGCAGCCGAACTCCTTCACCACCGGGAAGACCGAGCCCATGCGGTCGGACATCTGCACCGGGGTCTGGCAGTTGCAGCGGCCCGCGCTGTGGCGGATGATGCACTGGTCGGAGACCATCAGGGGCAGCCGGCCATAAATTATTATCTCCGTGTCTATGGGCTTGGCCAGATCCTTTATCTGAGCCAGCCGCAGCTCAAAGGAGGCGGTGGCGGAGATAAAGCCCGCCTGCTGCAGCACCTCCATGGTGAGGGAATTGAAGCAGTTGAGGCCGAAATCGCCTCTCAGCTTCATGCCCGCCTGCCTTGCCAGCATGGCGTGGCCCAGATTGCCCACCAGAGCCTCGTTGACGCCCAGGTCGAAGACCTTGGTGAGGGCGCTGTATACGCCCTTGAGCTCGTTGTCGGTGATGACTCTGGGCAGCACCGCCACCGGGACGGCTCCGTTTTCCGTGAAAAGGGAGACCTTGTCGAAGTGGTCGGCCATCAGCATGAGAGGGACATATATGTATTTGGGCCGCATTGCCGCCAGCTCCGGGCTCAGCTGTTCCTCAGTGAGCACCTGGAAAATCATGACGGGGTCGGTGACCACGCTTTTGCTCTTGGGCCGCTGGGGCATGGGGCCCATGCGGCGCTGGGGTGGGACGGCCCGCTGCTCGCTGAGCTCGGCCACCAGCTTGCGCCTCAGCTCGTTTATCTCCGAGGCGGGCAGATAGAGGCCGGGGTCGGCCTTTGCCTTGTTTTCCACACAGTTGTAGGGGGTGCCGCCGGTCTTGAACATCTGCTCGGTGAGGTAGGCGTCGGTGAGGCCCTGGCCCTTGGCCCGCTCGGGGACGGCGCCATAGGCCACGGCGTGGTTGCCGTCGTCGTCAAAGGCTATGCCCTTGATGGGCTGGGTCTTCTCCGCCACGGTGTAGAAATGCACCGGCACCCGGCGCATCTCCCCCTCGGCATAGGCCCGGCGGGCCAGAGTGAACATCTTTTCCGAATCCCGGTCCGCATCCTGGCGGGTGCCGAACATGTCCTGCTTGTCCCCGTTGAAATAGCCCTGGGTGAAGCCCTGGCGGGAGAAGGCCTTCTCCAGAGAGCTCAGCTCCTCGGGAGTGGGCTGGCGCTGCTCCTTGATGGCTTTGGAGTAGATCTTGGTGACTATGGCGGTGTATTCCGGGCGCTTCATGCGGCCTTCTATCTTCACGCACTTCACTCCGGCATCCTCTATCTCCTTGAGCCGGTCGATGAGGCAGTTGTCCTTCAAGGACATGGGGAAGTCGTCCATCCGGCCGCCCAGGCTGTACTGCATGCGGCAGGGCTGGGCGCACATGCCCCGGTTGCCGCTGCGCCGGCCGATGAGGCTGGACATATAGCACTGGCCGGAGTGACAGAAGCACAGGGCCCCGTGGACGAAGATCTCCGTCTCGATGGAGGCGTGCCGGCTGATGAATTTTATCTGCTCCAGACTCAGCTCCCTGGCCAGCACCGCCCGGGTCAGGCCCATCTCGGCGGCGGCCTCCACCCCTGCCAGATTGTGGATGCTCATCTGGGTGCTGGCGTGGATGGGAATATCAGGCAGAGCCTGGCGTATGGCCCGCACCAGGCCCAGGTCCTGGACCAGTATTGCGTCGGCGCCCCTCTGAGAAGCCAGGCGGGCGGCGGCCAGGGCGGCCTCCATCTCCCGGTCCCCCACCAGGGTGTTCAGAGTGACGTAGACCTTGCAGCCCCTGATGCGGCAGTAGCGCACGGCCTTTTCAAACTCCTCGTCGGAGAAGTTCTTGGCTCCCCGGCGGGCGTTGAAATTGCCCATGCCCATATATATTGCATCCGCACCGTTCTGCACGGCGGCGATGACCGCCTCCGGCGACCCGGCGGGAGAAAGCAATTCCAGCATTTGTCTATCTCTCCTATATATGTACACTATAACTCCAGCATAGTATAGCACAGATAAGGCTATTGCGACAAGAAAAAAATAATGGTATAATGTGATTTAGCTCAAAACGGGAAAGCATTTACGAAAGTTTGCCGTGCATAGCCGGACCCGATGATAGATTATACCACGGAGTCGGAATAATTTATGGATTAAACATTAACATAAATTTAATTTTGCCGGCTTTCCCAGGTTAATCCAGGATAAAGAGGTATAGAAATGCAGCTCTCCCCTTCGGACAATTCCATAGCCGACGCCCTCATCGCAGCCCACGACGGGGACGTGGCCCTGCTCTACATCTATCTTCGCCGCCGGGGCGGAGATGACCTGGAGCGGGCGGCCAGGGAGCTGTGCCGCACCATGGGAGAGATAAGGGCGGCCAGGGAAAAGCTACAGCGCATGGGCCTGCTGACGGAAGGCACAGGCTGTGCCGCCCCGCCGGAGCAGAGGGCCAGGCCTGCCCCGGCGGAGGAACTGCCGGAGTATGAGACGGAGGACCTGGTGCGCCGCTCAAGGGAGGACGCCGGCTTTGCCGCAATAGTTTCCGAGGCGCAGAAGGTGCTGGGCCATGTGCTCAGCAGCAGCGATCTGAAGCGGCTTTTCGGCATATACGACTATCTGGCCCTGCCTCCCGAGGTTATACTGATGCTCCTGAACCACTGTGTGAGCATCTCCCAGGGACGGCGGCCCTCCATGCGCTTTATCGAAAAAGAGGCCTATGTCTGGGCTAACCGGGAGATAATGAGCCTGGAACAGGCGGAGGAATACATACGCAGCAGCCGGCAGCGCCGGGAGGAGCTGGGCAGGATAAAGGAGAGCCTGGGCATCCGGGGCCGGGAGCTGACGGCCACGGAACAGAAATATATCTCCTCCTGGCTGGATATGGGCTTCGGGGAGGACTGCATCGCCCTGGCCTACGACAAGACGGTGACCAACACCGGGGCCCTGAAATGGAACTACATGAACAAGATACTTCTCAGCTGGGACGAAAAGAAGCTGCACAGCAGAGACCAGGTGGAAGAAAAGGAGGGCCGCCGCAAGGCGGGCGCCTCCCAGGGAAAGACCCAGGACAAGCCCATAGATATGGAGGCTCTCCGGGCCATAGTTGATAAAATGTGAGGATGTGGCGGCATGGCCTATGACGGAAAGCTACTGGCCCGGGCCAGAGACGAACTGGATAAGATACGGGAGGAAAACAGAGCCGAGCAGCAGCGGCGCCTGGCCCGGGCCTATGCCCGGCTGCCGGAGCTGGAAGAGGTGGACGCCGCCATGCGCAGCCAGATGACGGAGCTGGTGCGCCTGACCGTGTCCCGCCGCCCGGACCTGAAACAGCGGATAGAGGAGCTGAAGCAGCGGAACCTGGACACGCAGCGGCGCAGGGCGGAGCTGCTGAGCCGGGGCGGTTTTGCCCCGGACTATCTGGACGAGATATACTCCTGCCCCCTGTGCCGGGACACGGGCATATACCAGGGGGGAGTCTGCTCCTGTCTGGACCGGCTCTACAACCGGGAGCTGACAAAGGAGCTGGGCACCCTGATGCGCAGGGGGGACGAGAGCTTTGAGCGCTTTGACCTGAGCCTCTATCCCAATACCCCGGACCCGGTGAAGCATGTGGTGCCCAGAGAGACCATGGCCCTGACCTGCGCCGCCTGCCGCCGCTTTGCCGAGAACTTCTCCGCCGCCTCTCCGAACCTGCTTTTGCAGGGGGGCACCGGCCTGGGAAAGACCTATCTCTCCGCCTGCATCGCCAGAGTGGTGGCGGACAGGGGCTTTTCCGTGTGCTATGAGTCGGCTTGCGCCGCTCTGGACTATTTCGAGCTGGCCAAGTTCTCCCGGGACAGCCAGGAGGGGGAGGCGGCGTCGGCGCGCACCCGGCGCATGCAGGACTGCGACCTTATGATACTGGACGACCTGGGTACGGAAATGGTGACCCCCATGTCCCAGAGCGCCCTGTACACCCTGATAAACACCCGCCTTGTGAACGGGAAGAAGACCATCATCAGCACCAACCTCTCTGACGAGCAGCTGCAAAAAAAATACAGCCCCCAGATATGCTCAAGGATAGCCGGGGAGTTTACCGCCCTGCCCTTCGTGGGGAGGGATATTCGCCTGATAAAAAAAGGAGGATGAGCTGTGGAGCACGAGATAACAAGAACCCTTCCCCTGCTGGACGCCCGGGGCGATCTCACCGAGCCGGGCTACGCCAGACGCCTGCTGCCCATATACCGCCGTGGGGATATCAAAGCCTCAAAGCTGCGGATAAAGGAATGGGATTACTACCTTATCAATAACGGGCGCTTTGCCCTGGCCCTCACCGTGGATGACAACGGCTATATGGGCCTGGACTCCATCTCCCTGCTGGACTTCCAGGAGGGCTGGGAGATAACCAAAAGCCCCATGAGCTTCATGCCCCTGGGCAAGCTGAAAATGCCGGAGACCTCCGCCCGGGGAGACGTCTTCCACTCCGGGAAGAACCACTCCATCAGCTTTGTAAACAAAGGGGACGGCAGGCGGACGCTGATTGCCCAGATGAAGAACTTCGGCCCCGGCGGCTCCCTCTATGCGAAAGTGGAGCTTACCGAGGAGCCGGAGGAGAGCATGGTCATATGCACCCCCTTCTCCAAGCCGGGACACTTCTACTATAATCAGAAGATAAACTGCATGAGGGCTTCCGGCTCCGTGCTTTACGACGGGCGCAGCTACGACTTCGACCCGGCGGAGAGCTTCGCCGTGCTGGACTGGGGCCGTGGTGTCTGGACCTATCACAACACCTGGTACTGGGGCTCAGCCTCCTACCATGTGAAGGGGGAGCCCTTCGGCTGGAACATAGGCTACGGCTTCGGAGATACCTCCGCCGCCAGCGAGAACATGCTCTTTTATAAGGGCAAGGCCCACAAGCTCAGCCGGGTGAAGTTCAATATCCCGGGGAATGAAAAAGATTTTATGTCCCCCTGGACCTTTACCTCCGACGACGGACGCTTTGAGATGGACTTCGTCCCGGTGCTGGACCGGGCCTCCTGTACGGATATTAAGCTCATAAAATCCGACCAGCACCAGGTCTTCGGCCGCTTTACCGGCACAGCCGTGCTGGACGACGGCCGGGCCATAGAGGTGAAAGACTTTCCCGGCTTCGCGGAAAAGGTGGAGAATAAATGGTGAAGGCCCCAGCCGGAGAGAACGGGACCCCGCCCTCAAGACTGTAAAAATCTTTACACAATGGCCGGATTGTCCGTGCAATAAACGGGAGAATATTTGAAGTTTATCTTTTAGTTAACAAATATTGTATCTTTTACTTGTAATCTCAGACGAATGCCTGTATAATGTGGGTGCTGAAAGATACTTAAAATATTTCAAATAATCTAAAGGCAGGATCTATTTATGAGTACATATAAGCGCCGCTTCGGCGACAGGAAGGACGGACGTCTGGTCCGCTCCCTGCCCGCCTTCAACAAGTTCATGCCCTTTATAATGCCCAGCCGCAATGATGCCTGCAACCAGTATGAGGAGAGCTTTGAGGTCTCGGTGCTGGACAAGAACCTGCGCCGCCTGAGGGTAGAGGGTTACAAAGGCATAGGCATTTTGCATTTCCTTATCGCCGCCTATGTGCGTTGTGTATCCATGCTGCCGGGAGTCAACCGCTTTATCGCCGGCCGGCGCATCTATGCCGCCGACCAGATAGCCGTAGTCATGACCGTAAAGCGCAGTTTGTCTCTGGATGCCAGTGAGACCACAATAAAGGTGTACTTTGAGCCCACTGACACCATCTTCGACGTGTATCGGAAGATGAACGAGAAGATAGAGGAGATAAAGGCCTCCGACGGCAACAACAATACCGAGGACGTGGCTGAGGCTCTCTGCCGCATGCCCCGCTTCCTGCTGCGCTTTGCCCTTGCAGTTCTCCGGGCCATGGACTATTTCGGCTGGCTGCCTGAGTCTATAACCGAGGCCAGCCCCTTCCACGGCTCCATGATAATCACCGACCTGGGCTCTCTGCGCATAGGGCCCATCTACCACCACATATACAATTTCGGCACCCTGCCGGTGTTCATAGCCTTTGGGGCCAAGCGCCATTCCTACGAGCTGGACCGCCACGGCAACATGGTGGACAAAAAGTATGTGGACTGCAAGATGGTCATGGACGAGCGCACCGTGGACGGGCACTATTACGCCCAGTTCCTCCAGGCCTACCGCTATCTGTTTCAGCACCCGGAGATCCTGGAATCTCCCCCCTCCCGGGTGGTGGACGACATCTACTGAGCCGGGCAGGGCTCCGGGGAGCGGAGCCGGCTTAAGACTGCTCAAGACAGCTGCAAAAGTTGATAAGGTGATAAAAACAAAAGCAGCAGGAGCCGCCGGGAAAGAGCGGCTCCTGCTGCTTTTGTGTGTCATGGGTACAGGTCAAGGTTGTTGCTGACGCAGAAAAAGGTGTCCCCCAGACGCAGGTCTTCATGGATGGAAAAAATCTCCCCCTGGGCATAATTGGACTGGAAGACCACGCTGGGCACCATCTGCCTCTCCCCCTGCAAAAGCCGCAGGGCCACATCCACGCAGTCCTGGCTGGGGACCAGGGTGGCAAAGCCCGGGCTGCTGGCGCTGGCGTACTGGTTCTTCTGGTATATCACATCGTAGAGCGTGTCGGGGAATTCCGGGGATGCCACCCGGTTCAGCACCACTTCCCCCACGCGCAGCCGGAAGTCGTCGTCCAGCCAGTCGCTGCCGGCCTCTGCGTATATCAGCTTCGAGAGCAGATACAGGTCGTCAAAAGAGATCTTCTCCTCCCCGCTGCCCTTCATATCTATAAGGGCGTTCCTGTTCTTTTCGGCCTCCAGTCCGGCCTTCGTGTCGCCCTTTGCGGCGGCGGCAGTCATTTCCCCCAGATAATAGGCTATCATATCCACCTCCATGGTGGCGTTGCTGCCTTCCAGAAAATCAAAGATACTGGAGCTGTCCGAGGCGGGGGCGTCGGGGCCCTGGGAAAGGGCCGCTTCGGAAGGCGGGGGGGAGGGCTCCGGAGAGGGGCTGAAGTCCGGCAGAGGCAGCTCCGGCAGAGTGTCCGCCGCCGTCGTCCCGCCGCCGGGAGCCTCAGGGGAGGGGGAGCTCACCGCCGGGGAGACAGAGGGAGAGGGCTCCGGCAGAGCCTCGCCTTCCGCGGCAGCCCGGCAGGGGAGAGCGGCCCACAGCAGAAAAGCAAGGCCCAGGGACAATATTTTTTTCATATGTTCACCTCCTATAGGGCAAGTATACCCAGAGAGGAGATAAAAGTTTGTCAAAACCTGCCGGGAAATAACAGGAAGGCACAGATGTTATTTTTATTACAGAAATTAAACGGGGTGTTTATAAATTTTTGCTTTTTTGTTCATTACAGCGTCATAAATACGGGTTATATTATAGCCCGTAAGCGAGAGTACTGTATCACAAAACAGTGAGGTCTAGAGGAATGTTTGTGCCGGGTGAAAACGACGTAATAAATTCCGACGAATCCTACAGGCCGGGCGAAAGCCAGACTGACAGGGTCAACGGGGAATATCATTACAAAAACGGCTATACCCAGAAGATATATTCCGATGCCCACTACGTCCGGGAAGAGGACAATACTGTACCGCCCCGCTACTATACCCCCCCGGAAAAATCGCCCAGGGAACCCCGGGAGCCCAAGGCCCCCAGGAAAAGCCCCGGAAAAGCGGGGAGCTTTGCAAGGACCCTCTGTCTGTGCCTGGTCTGCGCCCTGCTGGGCGGCCTGGGCGGAGGAGCTTATGTCTCCTCCCGGCTGACGGAGAGGGTGGACGCCCTGCAGCAGAGCATGAGCGAGCTCAAGGAACAGAGCCTTGAAGTTGAAAGCGCGGCTCTCGCCTCCGCCACAGGGGCGGGCGACGCAGCCATCATGACGCCGGCCTCCATTTACGACAGGGCCTGCCGCCAGGTGGTGGGCATCACCGCCGAAGTGAACTACACCAACTTCTTCGGCATCAGCAGCTCCTCCGCCGTCACCGGTACCGGCTTCGTGGTCTCCGAAAACGGCTATATACTTACCAACTACCATGTCATCGAGTATGCCTATACTGCGGGGAAAGCCCCCACGGTGGTCCTCCATGACGGTACGCACTATACCGCGTCGGTGGTTGGAGTGGAGGAGGGCAACGATATCGCCGTGCTGAAGATAGATGCGGCGAACCTGAGCCCTGCAAAGCTGGGTGACAGCGACGGCCTCACCGTGGGCGACACAATTTACGCCGTGGGGAACCCTCTTGGAGATTTGGAATTCTCCATGAGCACCGGCCATATAAGCGCTTTGGACCGGGTCATCAAGACTGAAGAGTCCTCCGAGTCCATTAATATGTTCCAGATCGACGCCGCCGTCAACTCCGGAAATTCCGGCGGCCCGGTATATAACGACCGGGGCGAAGTGATAGGCGTGGTGACAGCGAAATACAGTGACACCGGCGTCGAAGGTATCGGCTTTGCTATCCCTATCAATGATGCCTCTTCCATAGCTCAGGATCTGATAACCAAGGGATACGTCACCGGCAGGGCCTATATGGGCGTAAAATTGGACGAGCGCTACAACGCCATGTACAGCCAGTATTACGGAATGCCTTTGGGCGCCTATGTCTACTCAGTGGAGGCGGGCAGCAGCGCCGACGAGGCGGGGCTCCGGGCGGGAGATATAATCATCCGTCTGGGGGACGTGGATGTGAGCTGTTATGACGACCTCCACAACGCCGTGAAGGGTTTCTCCGCCGGAGACACCACCGATGTGGTGATATACCGGGCAGGGGAGGAGCTGAGCATCAGCATCACTTTCGATGAGCTGACGCCGGACTCCACTTATGACAGCCCCGTGAGGGTGCTGCCCGCCGGCTGAGCCGGCACCGGGGATACGTCCCCTACTTGATTTGCTACTTTTCTACTCCTATAAATCCTCTCTTTTCTCCCAAACGAAGGGCCCCGCAGCTTGCTGCGGGGTTCTTTGTTTTGCCCGGAGAGGGAAGGTAAAGAAATTGCTAATTTGCAAAATATACTTGATTTTTCCCGCTTTTCCTATAAAATGTAGGAGTAATAAATATGAAGAGAGAAGAACTCTCAGGAGGAATAAAACAAATGACTTACGAGATGGACATTGCCGGCTTAAAGCGGGAGCTGCCCCTGTGCAAGGTCTCCGATGACCTTTACATAGGCGCCTTCGTCATGTTCGGCGATGTGGAGCTCACGGTACACTGTGCCTCCGAGCTTCTGAAGCTGGCCCCGGAGTATGATTACATCATCGCCCCGGAAGCCAAGGCGATCCCCCTGCTCTATGAGATGGCCCGCCAGAGCGCGGCGGACAGGTACTTCCTGGCCCGCAAGAGCGCCAAGGCCTATATGTCCGGCGTCTTTGAGGTGGAGGTGAAGTCCATCACTACCGCCGCCGTGCAGAAGCTGGTGCTGGACAAGGCGGATGCGGAGCTCATCCGGGGCAAGCGCATGCTCATCGTGGACGACGTCATTTCCACCGGCGAATCCCTCCAGGCCATGGAGGAGCTGGTGGCCAAGGCCGGAGGCATCATTGCCGGCAAGATGGCCGTCCTGGCCGAGGGCGACGCCCAGCACAGGGACGATATCATCACCCTGGCCCCCCTGCCCCTGTTCAACCCCGACGGCAGCATAAAGGAATAAAAAGGCAGATAAAAAAATTCCTCGGGCCAGCGGCCTGAGGAATTTTTTTATGACTGAAGGGAGCGGCGGGAGAAGCCTTCAGTCCCGCCTGCCCTTGAAGAAATCCCGGAGCAGGGCGGCGCAGTCCGCCTCCATGACCCCGGCAAAAATTTCCGGCCTGTGGCCGTAGCTCTCCCAGAACAGGTCGATGACGCTGCCGCAGGAGCCGCTTACGGGCTCTCGGGCCCCATAGACCAGGCTGGGTATGCGGGAGTTGATTATGGCCCCGGCGCACATGGGGCAGGGCTCCAACGTCACATACATGGTGCAGCCGGTGAGCCGCCAGTCACCCAGGGCGGCGCAGGCCTGGCGTATGGCCTCCATCTCCGCATGGGCGGTGGCGTCGGCAAGCTCCCGGCGTCGGTTGCGGCCCCGGCCTATCACCCGGCCCCCGGCGCCGGCAATGACGCAGCCCACGGGCACCTCCCCGCAAGCGGCGGCCTCCCGGGCCAGCTCCAGGGCCAGGGCCATGTATTCCTCGTGCTTTTCGCGGCTGTCCATAGAAAGCCTCCTCTCAAGCCCCAGGGGCGATAGGTCTGAAAAGGGCCGGGCTTTATGCCCGGCCCGAGACTGTCAAAAAACTATAATATAAGCATAGACAATAGAGCAGCGGGGGAGCACGAGGGGGCAAGGCCCGCCTCGTGTTTCAATAAGCCGCCACAGAAAAGCCTTGAAAAAACAAGGCTTTTCCAGCGTAGCAGCATTTTGCTATGAGCAAAATGCTTGGCGGGAGAAGCTTGTCAAAAAAGTCTGTGAGGACTTTTTTTGACAAGCTGGCCGGGCAGAGAGCCCGGCCCTTTGTATATTCGGGTATTGCTTATGCCAGGGCGGCAGTGATGATGGACATCTGGTAGACTTCCTCGGCATCGCAGCCCCGGGACAGGTCGTTGATGGGGGCGTTGAGGCCCTGGAGGATGGGGCCGTAAGCGGCAAATCCGCCCAGGCGCTGGGCTATTTTGTAGCCGATGTTGCCGGACTGTATCTCCGGGAAGATGAAGGTGTTGGCGTAGCCTGCCACCTTGCTGCCGGGGAACTTCAGCTGGCCCACCACCGGGGAGACGGCGGCGTCAAACTGCATCTCGCCGTCGATGGCCACATCGGGGGCCTTCTCCTTGGCGATAGCGGTAGCTTCCCGGACCAGGTCCACGCTGGGGCCCTTGCCGGAGCCCTTGGTGGAGTAGGACAGCATGGCCACTTTGGGCTCGATGCCGAAGACCTTGGCGGTCTTGGCGGTCTCCACGGCCACCTCGGCCAGCTGGGCTGCGGCGGAGAGAGTGACATTGCCCTCCTTGTCCAGCTTGTCCTCATAGGAGATGTTGATGGCGCAGTCGCCCATGGCCAGCATCTCGTCCCCACGGACCATGATGAAGCAGGAGCTCACCAGGTTTGCGCCCTTCTTGGTCTTCACCAGCTGCAGGGCGGGACGGACGGTGTCGGCGGTGGAGTAGGTGGCGCCGCCCAGCAGAGCGTCGGCCACGCCCATCTTCACCAGCATGGTGCCGAAGTAGTTGCCCTTGGAGAGAGCGGCCCGGCAGTCCTCGGCGCTCATCTTGCCCTTGCGCAGTTCCACCATGGTGTCCACCATCTTGTCCATCTCGGGATAGGTGGCGGGGTCCAGTATCTCCAGGCCGTCGATATCAAAGCCGCCCTTGGCGGCAGCGGCCTTCACTTCCTCCACATTGCCCACCAGGATGGGGGTGAGGAAGCCGCCCTTTTTCAGCCGTGCGGCGGACTCCAGGATGCGGGCGTCGGAGCCCTCGGTGTAGACTATCTTACGGGGATTGGCCTTGAGTATTTCTACGAGATTTTCAAACATGTCAAAATACCTCCGAACGGTTGTTATTTTACCATTAATTAATGTACCACGCTTTCCCGGCTTTTTCAAGAATTTTGCGCTTATTTCTATTTACAAAGGGAGCTTTCGTCAGTATAATATACTGACTGTATAATTTTGAAAATATTAGAATACATCCGGGATGGAGAAGAGATGGAGAGAAGTTTTCCTGAGACCCTGTCGGCGCTGCGGCGGGAGAAGAATATAAGCCAGCGCAAGGCTGCGGCGGACCTGCACATCAGCCAGGCCCTGCTGAGCCACTATGAAAACGGAGCGAGAGAACCGGGCCTGGCCTTCGTGTGCAAGGCCTGCGACTATTACGGAGTGAGCGCGGACTATCTGCTTTGCCGCAGCGAGCTGCCCAACGCCCCCCAGAGCACCGCCGAGGCGGCCAGAGCCTTCCTGGGGGAGATGAACAGCCTGATGAACAAGGCCCGCCAGGCCCTGGATGAATTCACCGGAAAAGGAGCCCAAGAATGAGCGACCAGAAGCATATACGGAATTTTTCCATAATCGCCCATATAGACCACGGCAAATCCACCCTGTCCGACCGGCTCATAGAGAAGTGCGGGGCGGTGGAACAGCGCATCATGGAGGACCAGATCCTGGACAATATGGACCTGGAGAAGGAGCGGGGCATCACCATCAAGGCCCGGGCCGTGGGACTGAGCTACACCGCCGCCGACGGGGAGAACTATACCCTGAACCTTATAGATACCCCGGGCCACGTGGACTTCAACTACGAGGTGAGCCGCTCCCTGGCCGCCTGCGAAGGGGCGGTGCTGGTGGTGGATGCCTCCCAGGGCGTGGAGGCCCAGACCCTGTCCAACACCTATCTGGCCCTGGACAACGACCTGGAGATACTGCCGGTGGTGAACAAGATAGACCTGCCCGCCGCCGACCCCAAGCGGGTGAAAGAGGAGATAGAGGAGATAATCGGCATCCCCGCCATGGATGCTCCCGAGATAAGCGCCAAGGCCGGGATAAACATAGATGCGGTGCTGGAGGACATCGTGGCCAATGTGCCCGCCCCCAAGGGCGACCCGGAGGCCCCCTTCAAGGCCCTCATCTTTGACAGCCAGTACGATAACTACCGGGGCGTCATCGTCTTCATTAGGGTGATGGACGGCAGGCTGCGCCGGGACATGGAGATAAAGCTCATGGGCACCGGGGCAAAGTACAAGGTGGTGGAGCTGGGCTACCTGCGCCCCACGGCGCTGGAGCCCTGCGATGAACTTGCCGCCGGGGACGTGGGCTATTTCACCGCCAGCATAAAGAACGTGGCCGACACCCAGGTGGGCGACACCGTCACCCTGGCGGAGCGCCCGGCGGCGGAGGCCCTGCCCGGCTACCGCCCCGCCCGGCCCATGGTCTACTGCGGCATCTACACCGAGGACGGCTCCAAGTACCCGGACCTGCGGGACGCTCTGGACAAGCTGAAGCTCAACGACGCCTCATTGTCCTACGAGCCGGAGAGCTCCGTGGCCCTGGGCTTTGGTTTCCGCTGCGGCTTTCTGGGCATGCTCCACATGGAGATAATCCAGGAGCGGCTGGAGCGGGAGTTCGATTTGGAGCTGGTGACCACTTTGCCTTCAGTCATATACAAGGTCATCAAGACCGACGGCAGCACCGTCATGGTGGACAATCCCCACAATTACCCGGAGGTGCCCTCCATAGCCGAGGCCTACGAGCCCTATGTGAAGGTGAGCATCATCACCCCCAACGACTATGTGGGCAACATCATGCCCCTGTGCCAGGACCGGCGGGGGGATTACCAGGGCATGCAGTACCTGGACACCCGGCTGGTGGAGATGCACTATGAAATGCCCTTAAACGAGATAATCTACGACTTTTTCGATACCCTGAAAGCCCGCACCAAGGGCTATGCCTCCCTGGACTATGAGCTGAGCCAGTACAAGACCAGCGACCTGGTGAAGGTGGACATGCTACTGAACGGGGATCAGGTGGATGCACTCAGCTTTATCGCCCACCGGGACAAGGCCTACGGCCGGGCCCGCAAGCTCTGCGAAAAGCTGAAGGAGAACATCCCCCGCCAGCTCTTCGAGGTGCCCATCCAGGCGGCCATCGGCGGCAAGATAATCGCCCGGGAGACGGTGAAGGCCCTGCGGAAAGACGTGCTGGCCAAGTGCTACGGCGGCGACATCACCCGAAAGAAGAAGCTGCTGGAAAAGCAGAAGGAGGGCAAGAAGAAGATGCGCCAGCTGGGCACGGTGCAGATACCCACCGAGGCCTTCCTGGCAGTGCTGAAGCTGGACGAGTAGCGTCAGAAAGCGTTTGAATGTCACACCTTGCGCATAAGCGCAAGGCGGTGAGGATTCAAACGCTTTC
>DVHY01000048.1 GCA_018711755.1 Candidatus Limivicinus faecipullorum
AACAGCTCTCCATAATATCCGCAAATATCTCGCTTCTGAGCTGATTATCACCCGGGAGGGCTTCCAGCCATTCGGGCAGATAAATTCCTACGGATTTTAAAGGAAACTCCTCCAGGACCGAGCGCATGATATCAGATATATCCTCTTCTTCCAGCCTCAGGCAGTTTACTCTCAGGCAGCGCACCCCATAGCCTTCGCTTATCTCCCGTGCGGTCTCCAGGGCAAATTCCGACTCCGGGTCTGCGCAGTTCAGCAGCACTACAAAGGGTTTGCCTATCTCCTTGAGCTCATTGATGACCCGCTGTTCCGGGACGATATATTTTTCCCTTGGGATATCGCAGATGCTGCCGTCGGTGGTAATGACTATGCCTATGGTAGAGTGCTCGCTGATGACCTTGTAAGTCCCCTTTTCGGCGGCCTCCGTCATGCTTATCTCATGGTCGAACCAGGGGGTAGTGACCATGCGCTCCTCCCCGTCCTCGAACTGTCCTGCGGCGCCCTCCACCATATAACCCACACAGTCCACGAGCCTGACGGACAGCCTGGTGTTTTCCGCCAAAGACAGGGTCACCGGGTTTTCCGGCACGAACTTCGGCTCAGCCGTCATTATGGTCTTGCCGGAGCCGCTTTGAGGCAACTCGTCTTTTGCTCGCTCTTTCATGTATGTGTTATCGATCTGAGGGATCACCAGCTTCTCCATAAACCTTTTTATAAAGGTGGATTTTCCCGTTCTGACCGGGCCAACAACGCCAAGCATGAAAGCCCCGTCAGTCCTTGTCGCGATATCGTGATAAATATTTGTATCAGTCATAAAAAACCTCCGCTCTCATGTTCTCGTTTGTACGAGTTTATGAGCAGCGGAGTATGTTTATGACAAGCACCTCAGGCAAAGTCGATCAGCTGACAGTGCCTTGCGGAGACTATAAAGCTCAGTTCTTTAAAGCGGCCGGCAAGCCTTTCTGCCAGGACCGGCATTACCAGGTTTTCGGTGCAGAAGTGGTCGCCGTCAATAAGGTTTATCCCCAGTTCAGCGGCCTGGAGGAACTGGTGGTATTTGATATCGGCAGTCAGATAGGTGTCGCAGCCCAGGTGAAAGGCAGTTTCCACACTGTCGCCCCCCGAGCCGCCCATGACGGCCAGCTTCTCCACTGGCCTGCCGCTGTCGTAATAGCGAAGTCCTTTGCTTTTCAGGACGGTTTTGCACAGGCCGAGGAACTCTTCCATGCTCATGGCCACAGGCAGGGAGCCGATTCGCCCGCAGTCATCCTGGTCCAAAGCTGCGTCCACAGAGGCGCCCAAAGCCCCCATCAGCACGTCGTTCACCCCGCCTTGGGCGATATCCAGGTTGGTGTGCATGGAGATAACGGAAATGTTGTTGGCAGCCAGCTTCAGCAGTTTCTCATCCGTGACGGATTTCAGTGGGCTGAATATAAGGGGATGGTGGGATATTATCAGCTCCGCCCCCAGCTCTGCGGCCTCATCCACAACAGCCGGCGTAACGTCCAGGGAAAGCAGGGCTTTGCTCACCGCGGCCTCTTCCCTGCCGAACAGGAACCCGGAATTGTCAAAGCCCATCTGCAGCTCCAGAGGCGCATAGCTGCAAAGCTCGTTGAAGATATCCTTTACCTTTGTCACAGCTTCATCCCATTCCTTTCAGTTGCTCAAGTATTTCTCTGTACAGCCCATAGACCGCACGGCTGCCGCCGGAGCGGTCCTTTGCCATGCCGGCAAGGGCGGCTTCAAAACGCCGGATAATCTTTTCCCTCTGGATATCATACATATCCAGGTCCATGCACAGCTCTTTTTTACCGATGAACAGTTCGCCGTCGGAGAGCCTGGTGACGCCGCCAAACCTAGCCACCAGCAGCTGATAGATAGCGCCGCCCTCGCAAATAAGGTCTTCGTTGCATATCTCGAACTCGTTGTTGACCAGCCAGTAGCGAAGCACCTCGCTTTTTGTCATAGGCTGTAGGATGAGTTTATAGCGTCTGTCCATACACCATTCGGCCCTGTCCAGAATGCGGCATATAAGCTCGCCGCCCATACCGGCAATCACGATGGTGTCCACGGAGTCCGGCTTGCAGCCGTCCAGCCCGTCGCACTGGCAGAAATGTATTTTGTTCAGGACGCCGGCCTCCTGGGCCGTGTTCATGGCATTTTGCAAAGGTCCCGCATTGATGTCCGTGGCGATGATGTTGCCCTTATAGCCGTGAGTCGCCATCCAAACAGGGAAATAACCGTGATCTGTACCCACATCGATGACTCCCCTGCCGGCCTCCATATATTTAACGATCGCGTGCATCCGCTTATTCATATGAGTCTCCCCAAAAATCTAAAGCCGGAGCAAGTCCGGCTTTAAAAGGTTTTGTCAAGCTGTTTCAAGGAAGGCCTTGAGGTAGACTAAAAACTCGTCCGGGTCAACGCCGTGGGCGGCGCAGGCCTGTTCCAGAGTCTCGCCGCTGGCCAGGGCGCAGCCCATGCAGTGCATGCCTATCTCCATGAAGGCGGGCATGGCCTGAGGACAATTTTCAACGATCTCAGAAATAAGAGTCTCTCTGGTGATTTCCATTGCTTTCTCCATTCTGCCGCTTAAAGCATTTTGCTGTGCTGCCCATAAGCGGCCATGGGAAGCAGGGGGAATAAAAGATTAAAGGGACACTTGAAGTGCCCCTTTAATCTGCTCAGGCTTTAGGCCTGCTCTCTCATCTTTGCAAAGCACTCGCTGCAGTAGACGGGACGGTCAGACTTGGGCTCGAAGGGAACCTTTGCCTCGCCGCCGCAGGCAGCGCAGACAGCAGTGAAGTACTCACGGGGACCGCGGGCAGCGTTCTTGCGTGCGTCACGGCAGGCCTTGCAGCGCTGGGGCTCGTTCTGGAAGCCGCGCTCTGCGTAGAACTCCTGCTCACCGGCGGTAAATACAAACTCCTTACCACACTCTTTGCAAACTAAGGTCTTGTCTTCGTACATTTTGAATCCTCTCTTTTGATAAATGTGCGCCTGTCGGCTTTTATTTGCGTTCAGCTTTTGCTGATATCGCCTAAATTTGGATTCCGCGCCAGCTTGCGCCTTATTCTCTGCACTGCATTGTCCACGGCTTTAGGCTCCTTATCCAGGCGCTGAGCTATCTCACGATAGGACAGGCCGTCCAGATAGAGGTCAAGCACCTTGTTTTCAAAGGGGGACAGGCAACGGGAAAAGGCCGTATAAAGTTCTTCCTTGCTCTCTCTGGCCAGAACTAAATCTTCCGGGCTGCGCCGGAAAACCTCAGGAACTGCCGACAATGGGGCACGGTGGTCTTCCGAGAGTTGCTCAAACGAGACACCGTCATTGAGCGGAAAATGCTTCAAACGGGATGCGGATTTGATAGCGGAGTATAGCCGCTTTCTTATACATAGTTCTGCAAAGGTCTTAAAGGAGGTGTCGCAATCTGGAGAAAACTGCCTGATGGCAGATACCAGGCCAAAAGTCCCCTCCTGGATAAGGTCTTCGCTGTCTCCGCCGGCAAGAAACAAGGGCCTTGCGCAGGCACGCACCAAGTACATATATCTGGCGGCCAGTGTTTCCTCGGCTTCTCTGTCGCCTGCGGCGCCCATGCGCTGCAGGTCGATATCGTTTAAATCTGTATAGTCTACCATAACTACATACTTAACAAATTTACATGTTACATTATACAACAGCTTTGTATAAAGTCAATAGCTTTTTATGCATTAGTTCCTTAAAAAAATCAAATATCCATCTGCTGCTGACCAAGATATTCCAATCCCAGGTGTTCATAGGCCTTTTTTGTGACACAGCGGCCTCTGGGCGTGCGGGTGAGGAAGCCCTGCTGCAGCAGATAGGGCTCATAAACGTCCTCCAGGGTCACCGCCTCTTCATTGATGGTGGCCGCCAGGGTCTCCAGTCCCACAGGGCCGCCGTTGTAAAAGTCGATGATGCTTTTGAGCATGCGCCTGTCCAGAGAGTCCAGGCCAAGTTTATCCACTTCCAGCCGGGACAGGGCCTCGTCGGCAATGTTCCTGGTAATAAGGCCGTCAGCTCTGACCTGGGCGAAATCACGCACCCGCCGCAGCATACGGTTAGCAATTCTTGGTGTGCCTCTGGAGCGGGCGGCTATTTCCCATGCCCCTTCCGGCAGTATATCTACGCCGAGTATCCCGGCAGAGCGCATAACGATGCGCTGCAGTTCCTCCGGGGTGTAGAGCTCCAGACGGAGAGATACCCCGAATCTGTCCCTCAGTGGAGCGGTCAGCTGGCCTGAACGTGTGGTAGCGCCGATGAGGGTAAAGTGGGGCAGGTCCAGGTGCAGGGAGTTGGCCGAAGGCCCCTTGCCCAGGATTATGTCTATGGCATAGTCCTCCATGGCAGGATAGAGGATCTCCTCATAAGCCCTGTTGAGCCTGTGTATCTCATCCACAAAGAGGATGTCGCCCTCGTTGAGATTGGTAAGCATTGCCACCAGGTCTCCGGGCTTCTCTATGGCTGGGCCGGAGGTGATGCGCATATTTACCCCCATCTCGTTGGCAATCACCGCTGCCAGCGTAGTCTTTCCCAGGCCCGGGGGACCGTGGAGCAGCACATGGTCCAGAGACTCCCCACGCATTTTAGCAGCGTTAATGAAGACCTCCAGATTGTCCTTTGCCTTCTCCTGGCCGATATACTCCTTCAGGGTTTTTGGGCGCAGCGAGCCCTCGTTCCCGTCCTCCGGCAGGCTGGCCGTTGTGGTTATCATTTCATCATTGACTTCGTCCGAAAAGCTGATGCTCATTTAACGCTCCTATTTAACCATCTGTTTGAGTACTGCCTTGATGATCTCCTCGGCGCTCATTCCGCCGGGCTCGATCTTCTTCAGGGCCGGGGCTATCTCCGCGCTGCTGTAGCCCAGCACGCTGAGAGCCGTCATGGCGTCGGCCATAGTGCTGTCATGCCCGGAGACGGGTACGGCAGCGGGAAGCTGGATATCCTGGAGTGAGCTGTCCTTGCTCATCTTGTCCTTCAGCTCAAGAATAACTCTCTGAGCTATCTTTTTCCCGACTCCCGGTGCTACCGTCAGCGCCTTGACGTCATCGTTCATCACAGCCAGGGCCAGAGTTTCCGGCGTACTGTATGACAGGATAGAAAGGGCGGCCTTGGGTCCTATGCCCGAGACGGATACCAGCATATCAAAGCAGCGTTTCTCGCTTTTTGTATAGAACCCGTAGAGGTCAAAGTTGTTTTCCCCTATGGATTCGGCCACATAGAGCTTCACTCTGTCTCCCAGGTGAATGTTGGCGACGGTGTTCAATGTGGCGTTGAGCCCGTAACCCACGCCTCC
Organism: Candidatus Limivicinus faecipullorum; assembly: GCA_018711755.1. Lineage (GTDB taxonomy): Bacteria > Bacillota > Clostridia > Oscillospirales > Oscillospiraceae > Limivicinus > Limivicinus faecipullorum. Next base: position 5,312 of record DVHY01000048.1, read on the forward strand.
GCAGTCCAGGACCACCAGACCGGGCTCCAGCTCGGCTACAGTGCCTTCTATATGGTAGAACATTCCTCGTTCTCCCCTCTGTAAAGTAAGGATGTGGAGCTTCTGGCGTGGCACAGGGCCAGGGCCACAGCGTCCGCCGCGTCGTCAGGCTTGGGCGGATTCTGAAGGCCGCAGATGCGCCTGACCATATCCATGACCTGGGCCTTCTCCGCCCGGCCATAGCCCACCACCGACTGTTTGACCTGCAGCGGCGTGTACTCGTACACCTTGAGCCCGGCCTTGCGGCAGGCCAGCAGTATAACTCCCCTGCCGTGGGCAACGGCAATGCCGGTAGTCAGGTTGGTGTTAAAAAACAGCTCTTCTATGGAGGCCGCATCCGGCCGGAAAAGCTCTATGAGCCGGAGCATATCGTCGTATATCTGCTCCAGCCTGCTGGACAGGCTGGTGTGAGCGGGAGTGGTGATGACCCCGCAGTTTATGAGTTTATGGCTGTTTTTATCGGAATCCACCAGGCCAAAGCCTATAGTGGCTATCCCCGGGTCGATACCCAACACTCGCATTTAATCACATCCCGCAGGAATTTTAACACATTTTCCTCTTCATATCAACACTAATCAAAGCCATGCCCGCTCCAGGGCGGAAACGCCCCGGCTTATCTCCTGGGCGCTCATACCCGAGTAGCCCACGATTATGCAGCCCCTATCCCTGTTTTCTCCGAAGGAATAGTATTCCGACAAGCCGTATACCCTCACGCCTTCCCGGGCGGCCAGTTCCACCAGTTCTTTTTCGCTCCTTCCGTTTTTGGAGCTGAGCAGCAGATGCGTGCCCACGTTTGAGCCTTTGACCTCCAGCACCTGCGAGAGCGGGCTGTTCTCCAGAGCCTTGACAAAGTGGCTGCGGCGGCTGGCGTACAATTTTCTCATGCGGCTGATATGGCGTTCAAAGTAACCCCTCTTCAAAAACTCCGCCAGAATGAGCTGCTCGAATACAGGCACCGTGCAGGCATAAAAGCCCAGTCTTTTCTCAAAGCCCTCCAGCAGCTCCGGGGGGATGACCATGTATCCGATGCGCATTGAGGGGGCCAGGCTCTTGGTAAAGGTGTTGAGATACAGCACCTTGCCGGAGCAGTCCAGGCTCAAAAGCGTGGGCATCGGTCTGCCGTAGAGGCGGAAGTCGCTGTCGTAGTCGTCCTCTATGATATATCTGTCCTCAGAGCCCCGGGCCCAGGAGAGTATCTCATGGCGCCGGGCCGCCGGCATCACCGTACCCAGAGGGAAGTGGTGGGAAGGCGTGATATGGGCCACCTGTATCCCCTGAGCCACAAGGGAGTCCAGCCTGGCGCCGCTTCCGTCCACCGCTATAGGGCGCACCCCGGGGCAGTTGGCTGAGAAGACCCTCTGGGTCTTGACATAGCCCGGGTCTTCCACTCCGTAGATCTTATCCCGGCCCAGCAGCTGGATAAGCAGTCCGGTGAGATATTCGCTCCCCGCCCCCACGACTATCTGTTCGGGGTACACGTCCAGCCCCCTGAAGGAGCGGAGATAGTCGCCTATGGCCTGTCTTAATGCGTAAACTCCCTTGCCGCTGCAGGTATTCAGCAATTCTTCCCCGCCGGAGCTGAGTATCTCCCGGGACAGCTTAGCCCAAACGGAAAAAGGAAAGCAGGCGGTATCGGCCCGGTTAGTGCTGAAGTCTATGGAATATTCCCTTTCGGATTGCCTCTCCCGCAAAATCGGCCTGCTCGTCGTCTGCCCTCTCATCCGGCCCGGAATACGCTCGGCATAGTATCCGCTGCCCGGCGCCGAATAGATATATCCCTCCGAGGCCAGAAGAGCGTAAGCCGTCTCCACCGTCACCACGCTTATTTTCAGGTGAGCTGAAAGGGTCCTTTTTGAGGGCAGCTTTTCCCCCGGGCCTATCCGGCCCTGCTCTATCTCTTCTCTCACATAGGAATACAGCTGCTCATATAGTGGCTTGTCATTGTTGAATGTAAGTGTAAACACGCGGAACCGACCTTATCGTTTTTTCCTGATATGCAAAAAACTTCAATATCAGTTGAATTTAATATAGCACAGCTGCTGGAAAAGTCAATGGAGACAGCGGAGCTTACTCCCGGCATAAAGGCCGTCCGATAGTTTTGGCCAGGTATTGAAAAATGTGGAAATTCTGTTATATTAAAAACAGTATACAGACGCCGGTCCGGCCGTACGCTCGGGATACGGAGGCGGGACCGCATAACTAAGGAGGCGCTGAAATGGAAAATTTGGCTAAAGCTAAATTACTGGAGGGGAAAAAGCTGCTGGGTACATTTTTCTCCATGGGCAATCCCTCTGCCATGGAGTGTCTGGGCTACACGGGCATGGACTTTGCCATAATAGATACTGAGCACGGCCCCTTTGATACCGAGTCGGCAATGGGCCTGGTGAGGGCCGCCGAAGCTGTAGGGCTCAGCCCCTTTATGCGCATTGCCGACGTGAGCCACAAGGAGATACAGCGGGCTGTGGACATGGGGGTCCAGGGCCTTATAGTGCCCTGCCTGCACAGCCTGGAGGAGATGCGGAGGCTTGTGGGCTTTGCCAAGTACCCGCCGGTGGGCGAGCGCGGCTATATCAGAGGCCGCGGCAGCGGCTTTGGCTTCCAAAGCTGGGCCAGCGGCAGCGTGGCGGAATTCATGGCCGCCAGCAATGAGTGGCTTTTGGTCCTGCCTCAGTGCGAAACCAGAGAGTGTTATGAGAATATAGAGCAGGTGCTGGCCATAGACGGAATAGACGGCATTTTTGTAGGCCCCTTCGATCTCTCCATCTCCCTGGATATGCCCGGAGATTTTGACAATCCCGACTTTAAGGCAGCTGTCGCACGGATACTGGAAGCCTGCAAGAAAGCGGGGAAATTCTCCTTTATATTCTCCACGTCCACCGAGCAGGCAAAAGTCTATCTGGACCAGGGCTTTGACGGCGTTGCGCACAGCATCGACTTTACGGTCTTTACCCAGGCATACAAGGCACTTGTAGATGAGATATGCGGAAGATAAATATAAGGAGGACATGCTATGCTCAGTGCAGGAACTAAAGCACCCGATTTTTCCCTAAAGGATCAGTTTGGGAAGGACGTATCCCTCACGGATTTCCTTGGGAAGAAAGTGGTATTATATTTTTATTCCCGTGACAACACGCCGGGCTGCAGCCGCCAGGCCTGCGCCTTTGCGGGGGCCTATGAGGAATTCATGTCCATGGACGCCGTGGTCATCGGGGTAAGCAAGGACTCGGTAGCGTCCCATGTGAAGTTCGCCGAGAAGTATTCCCTGCCCTTTGTCCTTCTCTCCGACCCGGAGCTGGAGGCCATAAAGGCCTACGACGTATGGCAGGAAAAGAAAAACTACGGCAAAGTGAGCATGGGGGTAGTCCGCAGCACCTATATCATAGATGAGCAGGGCATTATTGAAAAAGTCATGCCCAAGGTAAAGCCCGATACCAACGCAGCGGATGTCCTCAACTATCTTAAAGCCTGATAAACAGGGTGCAGCACAGCAGGACCCGGGCCGCAATACTGCGGCCCGGGTCTGGTTTTCCCGGATTTTTATAGCCGGAACCTTATTTCAAGGTGAGCTTGTTAAAGTTTTTCTTGCCCCGCTTTACTACGATGCCGGCTCTCAGTTCTTCGGCGCTGTAGCTCTTGGCTATGTCGTTTACCTTGACATCATCCACAGTGACGCCGCCCTGCTGTACATTGCGTCTGGCGTCGGACTTTGATGAGCAGAGGCCGGTGCGCACCAGAATACTGAGAATGTCCATGGCGCCGTCGCTGAGCTCGTCCTCTCCGATCTCCGTTGTGGGCATGTCCTCGCTGCTGCCGCTGCCGCCTCCGAACAGAGCCTTGGCAGAGGCCTCGGCCTTCTTGGCCTCTTCCTCACCGTGGACCAGGCTGGTGAGCTCATAGGCCAGTATCTCCTTGGCCTTGTTCAGCTGGCTGCCCTCCCACTTGTCCATCTCGTCGATCTGTTCCAGAGGGAGGAAGGTGAGCATGCGGATGCACTTGAGCACGTCTGCATCTCCCACGTTCCGCCAGTACTGATAGAACTCGTAGGGGCTGGTCTTGTTGGGGTCCAGCCATACGGCCCCGGAGGCGGTCTTGCCCATCTTCTTGCCCTCGGAGTTGAGGAGCAGGGTGATGGTCATGGCGTGGGCGTCCTTGCCCAGCTTCTTGCGTATCAGCTCGGTGCCGCCCAGCATGTTGCTCCACTGGTCGTTGCCGCCAAACTGCATATTGCAGCCGTAGTGCTGGAACAGGTAATAGAAGTCATAGCTCTGCATTATCATGTAGTTGAATTCCAGGAAGCTGAGCCCCTTCTCCATGCGCTGCTTGTAGCACTCGGCCCGGAGCATATTGTTCACGGAGAAGCAGGCGCCCACCTCTCTCAGCAGCTCCACATAGTTGAGCTTCAGCAGCCAGTCGGCATTGTTCACCATCAGAGCCTTGCCGTCGCCGAACTCGATAAAGCGCTCCATCTGCTTTTTGAAACAGGCGCAGTTGTGGTCTATGACCTCCTTGGTCATCATGCTGCGCATGTCCGTGCGTCCCGAAGGGTCGCCCACATGGCCCGTGCCGCCGCCGATAAGGGCGATGGGCCGGTTGCCCGCCTGCTGCAGGCGCTTCATAAGGCACAGAGCCATGAAATGGCCCACATGGAGAGAGTCCGCCGTAGGGTCAAAGCCGATGTAGAAAGTGGCTTTGCCGTTGTTTATCATCTCTCTGATCGCTTCTTCATTGGTGACCTGGGCGATAAGTCCCCTGGCTACCAGTTCTTCATAGATACCCATTTCCTTCTTCTCCTGATGTAGTGAAATTTTTATTTGTTTTTCTTTATTATCTCCTCAGCGGCTGCGGCACAATAGGCGATAAGGCCGTTGCAGTCACATTCCCCGGCCTTCAGGTCGTTGCAGCGCAGGCAGCCGTATTCGGCTTTGAACTTCCCGGTGAACTCTCTGGTGAGCGCCGCTATCCGCTCCTTTGCCTGGGCGTCCGTGCAGTCGTTGTAGGGATTGCAAAGGCCAATGGCCATAACTCCCCCGGTCACGGCCCCGCATATCTCTCCGCAGCGCACCCCGCCGCCAAAGCCGCCGCTGACGGCAAGCAGGGTTTTTTCATCCCGGCCGGTATATTCCCCGCAGGAGGCCAGCACGCTCTGGGCGCAGTTATAACCTTTTCCGTGGAACTCCACGGCTTTTTCCTTTATTGACATATTTTTTCTCCCTCCTGATAAAAATAAACGCCCTCCGTCCCTTAGGGACAGAGGGCAATAATTGCGGTACCACCTCTGTGCATCCGCACCTCGCAATGCGGACCTCATGGAGTGCATAACACTCCGGCGCTGTATCGGGCGCTCCCGTCATAGCCTACAGCCAAAGCCTTCGGTATGCCGCTCCAAACCGTATTCAGCAGACCGCCTCTCCCCCTTTCAGCCATACGGGGTCTCTCTGTGCAGGCCGGTAATGCTTACTTCTGTTCTTCTCAGCGTTTTCCAGTGGATTATACTTTATATCCGGGTCCTTGTCAATAGCTGCCGAGCCTCTGGGCCTTGTACCTGTCTGCCGCCTCCAGCTGCTCTTCCGCACTGGCCAAGGTGAGAGCTGTTATATTGTCCCCGCCATGCAGCCGGGCCAGTTCCCGTTTCCGTCCCTCCCTGTCCAGTCTTGATACATCCGTGTAGGTCCTGCCATTACGCTCCTCTTTGGAGATGAGATAGTGGTTATCCGCCATGGCAGCTATCTGTGGCAGATGGGTGACGCACATCACCTGCTTGCCCATGGAGACAGAGAAGAGTTTTTCTCCCACCCGCTGGGCAGCGATGCCTGAAACGCCTGTGTCTATCTCGTCGAATATCATGGTGGACACAGGGTCCTTCTCCGCAAACACGTTCTTCATGGCCAGCATGATACGGCTGAGTTCTCCGCCGGAAGCGATACGGCTGATGCGCCCCAGCTCTTCTCCGGCGTTGGCGGACATTATGAATCTTATCCTGTCGGCGCCGCTGGCGTCAAAGCCTTCCTCCGTTTCCAAGGGGGTAAATTCCACCGCAAAGCGCACTGACGGCATGTTCAGTTCCCGAAGCTGGGTCACGATGTTTTTTTCCAGCTTCTCCGCCGCCGCCCTCCGGCTGTCGCTGAGTTTTTTCGCCTCTCTCCGGCAGACGAGAGCCTGCTCTTTCAGCTGCTTTTCCAGCTTGGCGCTGCGCTCGTCGGCGTACTGGATATCATCCAGCCTGTTTCTGCACTCAGCCAGATAAGTTATAAGCTCCTCCTCGTCCCGGCCGTACTTTCTTTCCAGCCGGTTGAGCAGAGCAATCCTGCTTTCCAGCTGGTCGTATTCTTCCGGGGAAAAGTCCAGAGAATCCCTGAAGTCCCGCAGGGTCTCCAATGCGTCCGTCACTGAATAGGCCGCCGAATTGATGCTCTCGGCAGCACTCTCCAGTTCGCCGGAGATGGCCGCCGCCTTGCCGGTGTAATAGGCTGCGTTCTGAAGCATCGAGACGGCGTTTTCGTCTCCCCCGTCCAGCAGCTCTATAGCCTGGTCAAGGGCCTCCCTCAGCTTTTCAGAGTTCCTCAGCAGGTCCCGGCGGGAGCACAGGCCGTCATATTCCCCGGCCTTCAGAGACGCCCTCTCCAGTTCATCTATCTGATAACTGAGGCTTTCGCTGAGCCGGGCCTTTTCCAGTTCGTCCATCTGCAGGCTGCCCAGCTCTTTTTTCATTTCCACATAGGTCCCATAGGCTTGGGAGTAGTCTTTAAGTTCCGCCTCCAAAGCGCCGAACCTGTCCAGATATTCCCGGTGCCGGCTCTCATCCATCAGCTGGCGGCCGTCGTTCTGACCATGGATGTCCACCAGCAGCTGAGCCAGCTCTTTCATTTGGGCGGCGGTGGCCGGCATACCGCAGATGCGGCAGCTGCTCTTCCCGTCGGCGCTTATTCGGCGCTGAAGTATCAGCTCATCCTCCGCCTCGAATCCGTTATCTTCCAGCCAAGTCTCGCAGCCTTCCAGATCAAATACCGCAGTCACCACGCCTTTTTCGGCTCCACGGCGCACCAATTCCCTGCTGACTCTCTCTCCGAGCACGGCGCCGATGGAGTCAATGACGATGGATTTGCCCGCTCCGGTCTCGCCGGTCAGCACATTGAAGCCCTTACCGAAGCTGATGTCGGCTCTCTCTATTACTGCGATATTCTCAATGTGAAGTTCATTAAGCATTTCTGAAACTACCTCGTGGTAAACGGCGACTTATAATAGCTGCTCAATTTCGTGGTATAGCTTTACTGCGGTGTCGGCGTCTTTCAGTGCGAGAAAGGCCGTGTCGTCCCCGGCAATGGTCCCCACAAGGCCCGGGATCTCCATTCCGTCCAGGGTGGAACCCGCGGCCTGAGCCAGGCCGGGAAGGGTCTTGATCACCAGGATGTTCTGGGCCACGTCGTAAGATAGAACGCACTCTTTAAAAATCTTTTTAAGTCTTGCGTCAGTGTCCGCCGTGTCTTGGCTGGCAGCCATGACATAGCGGTAATTGCCGTTTGGTCCCAGTTCCTTAATGAGCCGCATGTCTCTGATGTCTCTGGAAAGGGTTGCCTGAGTGCTCTTGACACCTCTTTCCGCCAGGGCTTCCAGAAGCTGATTCTGGGTCTCTATATCCCGCTGGGATATAATTTCCATTATCACGTTCTGTCTGTCCAGTTTCATTGTTTCACCTCCGTTTATCTCAGTTTTTCGTATGTGACCTCATAAAAGCTCCTGAGCCCCACATCTGCCATGAGCGTATAGCTCTCCGAGCGTTTCACGAGAACAATATCCTCGTTTGCCAAGTCTAAAACGGAATTGCCGTCCAGGGACAGGTATGCCCTGCGCCCGCGGAGCTTCTGCATCTCCACAGACACGGTCCTGGTCGGGCCAAGGACAAAGGAACGCAGCCCCATCACGTGGGGGCAAATAGGACTTATGATGATATTTTCTCCATCAGGCTCCACCAGGGGCCCCCCGGCAGACAGAGAATAGCCGGTAGAGCCGGTAGGGGTAGACAGGATGATGCCGTCCCCGGAAAAGGATGTCATCCTCTCCCCGTTGCAGTAAACGGTCATCTTTATACAGTCCCCATAGCCGTGCATCACGGCGTCGTTTAGGACGCTGTCTTCAAGGATAGTTTTTCCCTTGCGGATCACAGAAACGTCCAGCTTCATGCGGCGGCTGAAACGCATGCCGCCTTTCAGTGCCGGCAGGAGGTGGTCCAATTCGTCGGGCTCCAGGGCTGTCATAAAGCCCTTGGTGCCCAGATTGACTCCCAGTATGGGAACGGGAATGTTGTGCAGCTGCCTTGCGGCGGCAAGGACCGTGCCGTCTCCGCCCACAACTATCACCGCTTCGCACCCGGCGCCAAGCTCCGAGAGCTGTCTGGCCTTAATATTTTCAGGCAGGGCCGCGCTGTCTCCCTCCACAAAAAGAGGGCACACGCAGGTCTCAAAGCCAGCCTTCTCCAGCCGCTCCTTGATTTCCAAAGTGACGCGGCAGCGAATGTCTCTGAAAGGATTAGGACAAATGGCGATCATATGGCGCTCCAATCACAGAGCCTCGTGAGAGGCCTTTACCAGGGCCTCCACGTCTGGATCAGCCCCGTCGAACCGGCCGTTCTTTAAATGGCAGATATATTCAATGTTGCCTTCGGGGCCTTTTATGGGAGAATAATCCAAACCCATTGCGGTAAGCCCTATCTCAGGCACAAAATTCAAAATATTATGAATCACTTCACAATGTACTCCGCTATCACGAACGACGCCCTTCTTACCCACTTCTTCCCTGCCGGCCTCAAACTGGGGCTTTATAAGGCAGACGATATCCGCTCCGGGAAGCAGAAGTTCCTTGACCGCGGGCAATACCAGCTTCACCGAGATGAAAGACACGTCCATCACCGCAAGCTCTATAGGCTCCGGGATCTGCTCCCTGGTGACGTAGCGGAGATTTGTTCTCTCCAGATTTACGACTCTCTCGTCGGTGCGCAGCTTCCAGGCAAGCTGCCCGTAGCCCACATCCACGGCGTATACCTTTACCGCGCCGTGCTGCAGCAGCACATCGGTAAATCCGCCGGTAGAGGCCCCGCAGTCCATACATATCTTTCCCCGAGGGTCTACGGGAAAAACTTTCAGGGCCTTGTCCAGCTTGAACCCTCCCCGGCTCACAAAGGGCAGGGCCTCGCCCCGGACCTCGATTTTGGCGTCCGGAGCCACAGGCGTTCCCGGCTTGTCGGCCCGCTGGCCGTTGACGAACACAAGACCGCTCATTATCGTGGTTTTTGCCCGCTCACGGCTCTCGGTATATCCCAGGTCGTAGATCAGCTGATCCAAGCGAATTTTTTTCATCTCAGTTCAACACAGGAGCCGCAGAGCTCCCGAGCCTCCCGGGCAATGGCCTCGGCGTCAAGGCCCTTTTCGTGGAGCAGCTCGCTGACTGTACCGTGGCAGACTATACCGTCCCCCAGGTTCAGCAGTCTTACGGCTTTAAGCTCGATGCCTTTTAGAGCGGCCTCAGTCACGATTTTTGTACCAACACAGCCGGAGCTGCATACCTCCTCCGCCACAAGCAGGCGGCCGGTCTTTCTTACGGACTGGAGGCAGATGCTAAAGTCATTGGGAGAGAGCACGCCCAGCTTCAGTACCTGAGCGGATATCCCCAGGGAGGCCAGTATATCCGCCGCCTCAAGAGCCTGGTTTATCAGCGTACCATAGCTCACCAGGGTGATATCCTCTCCGCTGCGCAGCTCCGACTCGGGCGCCACCAGAGAGGCCGTGTAGGCCCCTTCGCCGCCACGGGGATATCTCACCGCCACGGGGCCGTCGATATCGTGGAGAGCGTAGCCCAGCATATCGCCCAGCTCCTGGAAGCTGGCCGGGGCAAGGATGGTCATGCCCGGCACCGAAGAGAGAAAGCTCACGTCGAATACACCGTGGTGGGTCTCTCCGTCGCTGCCCACCAGTCCCGCTCTGTCCACGCAGAAGACCACATGGAGCCGCTGAAGGGACACATCGTGAATAAGCATGTCATAGCTGCGCTGCAGGAAGGAGGAATACACGGCAAAAACCGGGATAAGTCCCTGCTTTGCCATACCGGCGGCCATTGACACGGCATTGCCCTCCGTGATACCGGTGTCAAAGAATCTGTCCGGGTATTTCACGGAAAAACATTCAATGCCGGTGCCGCCGGCCATGGCGGCGGTAATGGCCACTATGCGCCGGTCATCCTCAGCATAGCGGCAGAGGTAGTCTCCCAGTTTGTCGGAAAAGCTGGTCTCCACACTTGACAGCACGCCGGTGCTTGCATCGAAGCAGCCCACGCCGTGATACTTGTCCGGGTGGGTCTCAGCATAGTCGCAGCCTTTGCCCTTTCGTGTCAGCACGTGTACCAGCACCGGGGCCTGCATATCTCTGGCCAGGCGTATGGCCTTTTCCAGGGAATACAGATCGTGTCCGTCGATGGGACCCAGGTATTCCAAGCCCATCTCACTGAATATATTGTCCGGCAGCATCCAGGATTTCAGCCATTCCTTGAATTTATGGCTCAGCTTATAAAGGACCGGGGCCTGTTTCATAACCCCTCTGTACCACTTTTTAAAGCTGATATAGCCCGGACGCATGCGCATCATCTGCAGCAGCTTCGACGTGCCCCCCACATTTTCGCTGATGGACATGTTGTTGTCGTTAAGGATGATGACCATAGGCTCACCGCTGGCGGCGGCATTGCATAGGCCCTCATAGGCCAGTCCCCCGGTGAGGGCGCCATCTCCGATAAAGGCGACCACATCATATTTATCCCCGTTGAGCGTTCTGGCGCGGGCCATGCCCAAAGCCACGGACACTGAGTTGGAGGCGTGCCCGGCTATGAAGGCATCGTCCACCGCCTCATAGGGCTTGGGGAAGCCGGAGATGCCTCCGTACTGGCGAAGCGTGGAAAACCTGTCCCGCCTGCCGGTTATTATTTTATGGGTATAGCACTGATGGCCCACGTCAAAAACCAGTCTGTCCACAGAAGTGTCGTACACTCTGTGCAGGGCGACGGTGAGCTCAACTGTGCCAAGATTTGAGGCCAGGTGTCCTCCGGTCTTGGCAATGCTATTGATTTCAAATTCTCTCAGTTCACTGCAAAGGAGTTCCAGCTCATCCCTGTTCAGTTCCTTCACATCTTTTGAACTGTTTATTCTTTCTATAACACTCAAGAAATACACTCCAAAGCGCAGCGCCACGGCGCCGCCTTTATTTATTTCTGCATGCGAGGGAGTCAGCCAGGCCGCAGAGGAACCGGGTGTCTTCAAAGGCTTCTTTCAAAGTGTCTTTCGCAAACTCGGTCAGCTTGGCAATGGTTTTTTCACAGCCTTCCTTGCCCATAAGCACCATATAGGTGTTCTTGTTTTCTCTCTCGTCGGAGCCGGTGGGCTTGCCCAGCTCCTGGTCGGTGCTGAGTACATCCAGCATGTCGTCTCTGATTTGGAAAGCCATGCCCAGGGCGGCGCCGAAATGCCCGGCGGCGTCCATCATCAGCCGGCTTCCTCCGGCGGCGGCCACGCCCATCTGGCAAGCTGCCACCAAAAGCGCCCCTGTCTTCCTGGAATTGATCTCGGTGAGCTCCTGCTCGGAGAGCGCACGGCCCTCCCAGCTCATATCCAGATACTGCCCGGCGCACATGCCGTCTATTCCCACAGCTCCGGCAAGTATCTCGGCGCACTTCGCCCTGGCCTCCGCCGGGAGCTCTGAGCGAAGTATGGTCCCGAAAGCCTCAGCCTGAAGGGTATCCCCTGCCAGTACGGCGGTACATTCACCGTAGACCACATGG
>DVHY01000049.1 GCA_018711755.1 Candidatus Limivicinus faecipullorum
GAGACTTGAGAGAATTTTGCCCAGGGTACAGAAGCCTGCCAGGTACACCGGGGGAGAGTACAACCAGATAATAAAGGACAAGAACAAGACGGACATACGCCTGGCCTTCTGTTTCCCGGACACCTACGAGATAGGCATGTCCAACCTGGGCATGAGCATACTCTACCATACCATGAACAGTCTGGACTTCGTGTGGTGCGAGCGGGTTTTTGCCCCCTGGGGAGACATGTACCAGGAGATGAAGAAGGCGGGCATCCCCCTCTACGCCCTGGAGAGCGGGGACAGCCTGGGAGACTTTGACGCCCTGGCTTTCTCCATAGGCTATGAGATGGCATACACCACCGTGCTGGACATGTTGTACATGGCGGGGCTGCCCCTGCGCCGGGAGGACAGAAAGGAGCTTTTGCCTCTGGTCTTTGCAGGCGGTTCTGCGGCGGTGAACGCCGAGCCCATCGCCGACTTTATGGACCTCTTCGTCATAGGCGAGGGGGAGGAGATGAACAATGAACTGCTCACCCTCTTTCGCCAGGCCAAGCTGGAGGGCTGGAGCAAGGAGGACTTCCTCCTGAAAGCTGCCTCTATAGAGGGAGTGTATGTGCCCTCCCTCTACGATATCGCCTACAAAGCCGACGGCACTGTGGAGAGCATTACTCCCAGGGCCGGGGCTCCGGAGAAAGTCACCAAGCGCATAGTTATCGACCTGGACGGCGCGCCGTTCCCCACCAAGCCCATCGTCCCCTCCACGGAGGTGGTCCATGACCGGGTGAACCTGGAGCTTTTTCGGGGCTGCGTCCGGGGCTGCCGCTTCTGCCAGGCGGGACATATATACCGGCCCATCAGGGCCAAGAAGCCGGAGACGCTGATAAAGCAGGGCATAGAGACCCTGAAAAACACCGGCCACCAGGATGTGACATTGCTGTCTCTCAGCACCAGCGACTACCGGCCCCTGGAGCAGCTCTGCGACGGGCTGCTGGAATACTGCGAGAGCCGGAGCATTGGCCTATCCCTGCCCTCCCTCCGGGCGGACAATTTCTCCATGGAGCTGATGGAGAAGCTGCAGAAGGTGAGAAAGAGCGGCCTGACCTTTGCGGTGGAAGGGGGCAGCCAGCGGCTGCGGGACGCCATAAACAAGAACGTCACCGAGGAGGACTTGCTCAACACCTGCGCCATAGCCTTTGCCGGAGGCTGGAACAGCGTGAAGCTCTATTACATGCTGGGCCTGCCCACAGAGACCGACGAGGACATCGTGGGCATAGCGGAGATGGCAAACCAGGTGCTCCACTGCTGGCGGGAGAACGCCAAAAACAAGAACAGGGGAGTTAAGATAACCATATCCACATCCTGCTTCATACCCAAGCCCCACAGCCCCTTCCAGTGGGAGGAGCAGATAAGCAAGGAAGAGTACCTGCGCCGGGTGAATCTGCTGCGCTCCAGCATCACTGCCCGGAACGTCACATACAACTGGCACGATGCGGAGACCAGCGTCATCGAGGCCGCCCTGTCCCGGGGCGACCGGCGCATGAGTTCCGTTATTGAAGAGGTCTGGAGACAGGGCGGCAGGCTGGAGGCCTGGTCCGATTATTTCAGCTACAGCCGCTGGGAAGAGGCTTTCAGAAAATGCGGCCTGGACATGGACTTCTATGCCTCCCGGGAGCGTTCGGTGGATGAGCTGCTGCCCTGGGACATGATAGACGTGGGGGTGCGCAAGGCCCATCTCATCCACGAGCGGGAGCAGTGCTACGCCTCCCGGCTGTCCCCGGACTGCCGGAAGCAGTGTTCCGCCTGCGGCGCCGCCAGACTTATGAGGGGAGGAAAGTGCGATGGATAAGCTGCGCCTGCGTTTTAAAAAGACCGGCCGGGCGGTGTACATCTCCCACCTGGATTTGATGCAGACCATGCAGAGGGCTTTCTCCCGGGCGGGCTACGAACTGAAATACTCCGAGGGCTTCAACCCCCATCCCCAGATATCCATAGCCCTGCCCCTGTCCGTGGGCGCCGCCAGCTTCTGCGAGATAATGGACTTCAAGCTGAAGGGAGAGGCGTATATTTCAGATATCCCCGCCCGCCTCACCGCCGCCCTGCCTGAGGGGCTGGAGGTGACGGACTGCTATGAGCCCCAACGCAAGGCTGCCGAGCTGAAATATCTGAGAGTGAAAGGGATATTTGAGTACGACGAGCGGGATGTGGAGCGGATGGCCCAGTCCCTCCGGGATTTCTATTCCGCCGGTGAGATAATCATCAGCAAAAAGACCAAGCGGGGAGTAGGAGAGACGGATATAAAGCCCGCCATACGGGAGATAGGCTTTGAGGCAGAGAATGGGGCGGTGAAACTGGAGGCGGTGATATCCGCCCAGGAGCCAACCCTGAACCCGGAGCTGCTGGCCGATGCCCTGAGACAGCTGGCAGCGGACCTGGCCCCGGATTTTGCAAAGTTTACCCGCCTGGAGATTTATGACAAAGATATGGAGATATTCAGATAAATTTCCAAAAAGCCCTTGCAATAAGCGCCGGATTATGATATCATACCATGGCTGTCTGTGGTAAGACGGCCCAGAGAAAGGCGGTCCGCTGCCGTGGCTCTGCCCGCCGGCAAGAACGTCTATATGAAGGAAGGATTAGATTATGGATCTGGTCAAAGTGCTCAGCGAGAAGTACATGAAGAGCGAGCTGCCTGAGATGAACGTGGGCGACACCGTCCGTGTTCAGGTCCTGGTCAAGGAAGGCAACCGCGAGCGCACCCAGGCTTTCGAAGGCACCATCATTGCCAAGAAGCATGGCGGCATCAACGAGACCATCACCGTCCGCCGCATCTCCTACGGTGTAGGCTGCGAGAAGGTCTTCCCCGTGCACTCTCCCTCCATCGTCTCTGTCACCACCGTCCGCAAGGGCAAGGTCCGTCGGGCCAAGCTCTATTACCTGCGTGACCGGGTGGGCAAGAAGGCAAAGGTCAAGGAGCGCATCTGAGTCAAAAAGTCAAGCGGCGTCCGGTTGCGGGCGCCGCTTACTTTTTATATTTTCTCCGTCTCACGCCATATTTGCAAATATGGCCGGGCTGTGATAAAATATACTATTATAGAAAGCCGCTCCGGGCTGAGAATCTGGAATGACAAGGGATTGGGACGAGGATGAAGACCAGGGAAAAAGCGAGACGTATAAAGACCCCCTACAAGAATAAGGCCACCATTGCCGTGTATCTGGTGCTGCGCGCCCTTATAATATTGGCGCTGATACGAGCACTGTTCCTGGGCAATTATGAGAGCGTGTTTCTCTGCGTGCTGTCCCTGGTGCTGCTGATAATGCCCAGCATATTGCAGCGGAGGCTGGACATCACCCTGCCCAGCACCATGGAGATAATCATACTCCTTTTCATCTTTGCCGCCGAGATACTGGGGGAGCTGGCCAGCTTCTATGTCCGCGTGCCGAATTGGGACACCATGCTCCACACGGTGAACGGCTTTCTCTGCGCGGCCATAGGCTTTGCCCTGGTAGATATGCTGAACCGCAACGAGCGTTTTTCCTTTGAGCTCTCCCCGGTGTATCTGGCATTGGTGGCCTTCTGCTTCTCCATGACCGTGGGGGTGCTGTGGGAGTTCTTCGAGTTTGCCGCCGACCGCTTTGTCGGCCTGGATATGCAGAAGGACACGGTGGTGAAGGCCATAGGCTCCGTGTCTCTGGACCCCAGCATGAGCAATAAAGTGATACATATAAAGGATATCGCCGACGTGGTCATCGTCCACTCTGACGGCAGCACCCAGGCTCTGGGCCTGGGTGGATATCTGGATATCGGCCTTTATGACACTATGAAGGACCTCTTCGTCAACTTCATCGGCGCGGTGGTGTTCTCCTTTATAGGCTTTTTCTATGTGAAGCAGCAGGGAAAGGGCAAGCTGGCCTCCAGCTTCATCCCCCAGGTGCATATGGAAAATGTGCAGCAGGAGGCCGGGACAACGGAGGAAACGACCGGGCCCTGACGCCGGGCCGGCAGGAAACAAGAAAACCGGGAGGATCTTCCTCCCGGTTTTTTTGATGTAGTTTTTAATATGGAGAGCTCAGTTTCCCATCAGCTCACGGCAGACTTCGCCCAGGATGCGTATGCCCTTTTCAATGGCTTCGTTGCTGCTGTTGGAGTAGTTGATGCGGAAGGTGCGCACATTGCGCTTGTATTCGTAGAAGGGGTCGCCGGGGCAGATGGCCACGCCCTTCTTGAGGGCGGCCCGGTAGAGCTCCACGGCGGTGAGCCCTTCGGGCAGGGTGGCCCAGAGGAACATGCCGCCCTGAGTGGGAGTGAACTCCACGCCCTCGGGCAGATACTTCTTCATGCAGTCCATCATGTACTGGGCCTTCTGGTGGTAGAGCTCCTTGGTCTTTTCTATGTGCTTGTCGATGTCGTTGTCGGCGAGGTACTGGGCCAGGACCATCTGGCAGAAAATGTTGGTGTGCAGGTCGGCAGTGGCCTTGTAGTTAAGGAGCTTCTCCTTCAGCTCGGCGTTGCGGCAGCAAATCCAGCCTATGCGCATACCGGGAGTCACTATCTTGGAGAAGGTGCCCAGCATGCAGCACTGGTCGCCCAGCACGGCGCCGAAGCTCTCGTTGGACTTGCCCTCAAAGCGCAGCTCGCTGTAGGGGTTGTCCTCCAGTACCAGCAGGTTCGTGCCTTTAAGGATATGGGCGGCTCTGTCGTGGACCTCCTTGGAGTAGGTCAGGCCGGTGGGATTCTGGAAATTGGGGATGAGGTAGATGAGCTTTGCCTGGGGATGCTCCTTGACGGTCTTCTCCAGCTCGTCGCAGTCGATGCCGTCGCTGTTCATGGTGACGGGGAGGATCTTGGGGCTGTACATGTGGAAGGACTGGAGAGCCACCAGATAGGTGGGGTCCTCAACTATCATCTCGTCGCCGGGGTCCAGCATGGCGGCGCCCACCATGGCCAGGGCCTGCTGAGAGCCGTTGGTGATGATGATATCGTCAGCCTTGACTCCGTATACACCCATGGTCTCATAGCGTTTGGCCACCCACTCCCGCAGGGCGGGATAGCCGGGGGTGGAGCTGTATTGCAGGGCGATGGCGCCCTTGTCTTCCAGGACCTTCTTTGTGGCGGCCTCCATCTCCGGGATGGGGAAGGAAACAGGGTTGGGCAAGCCGCCGGCAAAGGATATTATATCAGGGGAGGCGGCAGCGGCAAGAATGCTGTTGGTGAACTCGCCCTGGAAATCCGGCTTAGTGACAATGTATGACATTTTAAATTTCATATCTGTTGGCT
>DVHY01000005.1 GCA_018711755.1 Candidatus Limivicinus faecipullorum
AAAAGGATGAAAAAATCAGACTGAAAACCTCAAAACCCTTGATCCTACGGGGCTTTTCCGGTTTGTCGTAATTATACCGTAAGGGCATAGCTGCGCAAGCCTGCTTCTCAACAGCGGCTGCACCCTGAAGGATGTGCAGGAGTACATGGGCCACGCCGATATTCAGATGACCGCAAACATTTACGGGCACCTGGATATGCAAAGGAAGCAGCTGCTTACCGAGAAAATGACAGCCAGTCTCTTCTGATGCTGCTGTTAGAAATGTGTTAGAAACGGCCCATTTTACGGAATTCAGTGAAGGAATCCAGAGAAAAGAATGTGCCGAAAAAGTACCCAAAAAGCAAAAAAACAGACCCCAAATCTTTCGATTTGAGGTCTGAATGTGTGGTGCGCGAGGCGGGACTTGAACCCGCACGTCCGGAGTGGACACTAGAACCTGAATCTAGCGAGTCTGCCAATTCCACCACTCGCGCATCTCTGGAACGCTTGATTATAATAGCATCATGAGCTCCACTTGTCAAGCATATTTTTTCAGTTTTTGATATATTTTTCCCATCGTAAAAGAGGGGAATAAGGGCGCCAGGAGCCGTGGGATTTCCCGGGTTTCTGTAAAGGGGCAGGTCTCCGGGCGGTGAAAAAAGCTCTCCCCGCCGGCTCTAAAAAGCCGGCGGGGAGAGCCGGATCATTACCGCGGCGGAACGCTCAGGCCTCATCGTAGAGGGCGACAAACTCCTCCAGGCAGAGATTGTTCTCCATTATATATGTGGCGGCTTCCACGCCCACATAGCGGAAGTGCCAGGGCTCGTACATAACCTGGGTGATGTCCTGCTTATCCTCGGGATAGCGGAGGATGAAACCGTACTCCTGGCAGTGGGCCAGCAGCCACTGGAAGGTCTCGGTGTTCTCCAGGTCGGTGGTTTTGGGGTCGTGGTAATAGTCGGTGATATCACAGCACAGGCCGGTCTGGTGCTCGCTGGTGCCGGGGGGCGTGACTATCTTGGCGGCCTCTTCGGCGCTGTAGCCCTGGCTTATCTTCCGGTCATACAGGTACTGCTGAGTGGAGTAATCCCGGTAGCCGGAGGAGAGATATACCGGCAGGCCCTCGGCCTGGGCGCCCTCGGCAAAGCTGGTGAGGGCCTCGGCGATACGGGAGTCCACAACGCAGTCATTGGCCAGGGTGGAGGTTTCCGGAGGGGCAAAGTTCTCATCCACGCTGTTATCCTTGTTCACCAGTATCATTTCCCAGCTGGTGAGGTCCACATCAGGCAGGTCGCTGCCCGGCTCCTCGGTGGGGACAGGGGTGGGCTCCACGGTGGGCTGGGGCGTGGCCTGGGCTGCCGTGTCGGTCTGGGCAGGCGGCTGGCTGCTTTCGTCCACAGAGGCGGCCGTATCGGCGAAGCTGTTCGTTGTCCAGCCGGAGGAGAAATGCATGTAGCTGTATACGCAGAAAAAGCCCAGGAAAAGTATGGAAAAGAATATTTTAAATACGAGATTGCCTTTCATTTGCAGCCTCCTTATAGTTCTGTAACAGAAATATTGTATCATCTTGAGCCCTGGAGGTCAACACGCTTTTGCCCGGGAAAAGTTCCCACGGCAATATTTTTGCTCTTTTCCGGGGAAAAGTTCCGGGCCGGCCTTGTAGCCAAAGCCGGCTGATGGTATAATACCATTAATTTACGGACAAGGGTTAAATAATGTTGAACTTTTAATGATACTGAAACAGAGGAGGACTGAGCGTGAAACTTACATGGTACGGACATTCCTGCTTCCTGCTGGAGACGGAGCAGGGCAGCGTAGTCTTTGACCCTTACGGACCGGGGACGGTGCCGGGCCTGGAACTGCCGGAGCTGAAGGCGGACCTGTGCCTGTGCAGCCATGGCCACGGGGACCACAATTATTCCGCCGGTGTGAAGCTCAGCGGCTGTGAGACCGGCCTGAAGGTGACGGGCTTCCCCTGCTTCCACGATGACAGACAGGGAGCTTTGAGAGGGGAAAACACCATGTACCTGGTGGAGGCGGAGGGCCGCAGAGTCCTCCACATGGGCGACCTGGGCCATATGCCGGGGCCGGAGCTTGTGGAGAAACTGGGGAGCATAGACCTGCTGATGATACCGGTGGGCGGATATTACACGATAGATTCTGCCGTGGCCGCCGCAGTGGTGCGGGCTTTGAAGCCACAGCTGGCGGTGCCCATGCACTACAGAGGCCAGGGCTTCGGCTTCCCGGTCATCTCCTGCCTGGAGGACTTCACGGAGAGAATGGACCGGGTGAAGGTGCTGGACAGCAATGTCCTGGAGCCTGAATGGAAGGGCGGACACACGACGGTGGTTTTGAAGTGCCCCCTGGCCGGGAAAATATAAAAAGCCATGCGGCGTTGAAAGGAGACGGGACATGAAGCGTTCTGAGATAAACCGGGCCTTGAGAGAGATGGAGGCCATGTGCGCAAGGGAGCACTGCTATCTGCCGCCTTTCTGCCACTTCACCCCGGAACAGTGGCAGGGCCTGGACCACGAATATGACGAGGTGAGGGACTGCATGCTGGGCTGGGACATCACCGACTACGGCCTGGGAGACTTTGACAAGGTGGGCTTTTCCCTCATCACCCTGCGAAACGGCAACCGCGCCATGGCGGACAAGTACCCCAAGGTGTATGCGGAGAAGCTGCTGTATTTGAAGGAGGGGCAGTACGCCCCCAACCACTTCCACTGGTACAAGACCGAGGACATCATAAACCGGGGCGGCGGCAACGTGCTCATCCGGGTGTACAATTCCCTGCCAAATGAGGAGATAGACTACGAGTCCCCCGTGACGGTACACCTGGACGGCCGCAGCCTTACGGTGCCCGCAGGCACCCATGTGCGCCTGGCTCCGGGGGAGAGCATCCATGTCCAGCAATATCTGTACCACGACTTCTCCGTGGAGCCCGGTTCCGGGCCGGTGCTGCTGGGCGAGGTGAGCCAGTGCAACGACGACAACACTGACAACCGCTTCAATCCCCCGGTGGGCCGCTTCCCGGAGATAGAGGAGGACGAGCCCCCCTACAGGCTTTTGTGCAACGAGTACCCCAAGGGGAGGTAAAGGACCGTGATATACACCATAGACAACGGCAGGCTCCGCCTGGAGGTGAACAGCCTTGGAGCGGAGATGCAGCGGCTGAGCTCCTGCTCCGGGGCGGACTATCTCTGGGACGGGGACAGCCGCTACTGGCGGCGGCATGCCCCGGTGCTCTTTCCCTTTGTGGCCCGGCTGAAGGATGACCGCTACCGGCTGGGGGACAGGGAGTACAGCATGCCCAAGCACGGCTTCGCACCGGAGAGCGAATTTGAAGTGTATAAACAGAGCGGGACCGAGCTGGTCCTGCGCCTCACGGACAACGAGAAGACCAGAGAGTATTATCCCTTTGCCTTTGAGTTTCGGGTGGGCTACAGACTGGAGGACTGGAAGCTGAATATCGGCTATACCGTGGTGAACACCGGAACCGAGCTGCTGCCCTTCGGCCTGGGGGGCCACCCGGGCTTCAAAATACCCCTGGAAGAGGGGCGGAGTTTTGAGGAATATTACCTGGAGTTCCCCCGGGCCTGCGATGCCGACCGCATCCTCTTCGGGCCGGACTGCCTGGTGTCGGGGGTGCGGGAGCGCTATCCCCTGGAGGAGGGCAGGAGGCTGCGCCTGCGCCATGAACTCTTCGACGATGACGCCGTGGTGCTGGAGCATACGCCAAAGGAAGTGGCCATACGCTGCAAGGGCGGCCACAGGGCCGTGAAGCTAGCCTTCCCCAGAATGAACTATGTGGGCTTCTGGCACAAGGACGGCCTGGAAGCCCCCTATGTGTGCATAGAGCCCTGGCTGTCCCTCCCCGCCAGGCACGGCGTGACAGAGGACTTTTACTGCAAGGGCGACATGGTGCGCCTGGAGCCGGGGGAGAGCTATGAAAATCCATGGAGCATAAGCATTGAGGAGGACTGAACATGTATGACGTGGTGGCCCTGGGAGAGGCCCTGATAGACTTCACGATGGTGTCGGCAGACGGCGAGGGCTACCCCACCATGGCGGCCCATCCCGGCGGAGCTCCGGCCAATTTCCTGGCGGCCCTGTCCAAGTTCGGGGCCAGGACCGCCCTGATATCCAAGGTAGGGGACGACAGCTTCGGACATCTGCTGCTGGGCACCCTTGCAAAAGCGGGGATAGACGGGAAAGGCGTGGCTGTGGACAGTGAGGTGTTCACCACCCTGGCCTTCGTCACCCTGGACTCTAAGGGGGAGAGGGAGTTCTCCTTTGCCCGCAAACCGGGGGCGGACACCTGCATAAAGGAGGAGGAACTGGACCTGGAACTGATAGACCAGGCGAAGGTCTTCCACTTCGGCAGCCTGTCCCTCACCCATGAGCCTTCCCGTTCCGCCACGGAGGCGGCGGCCATGTATGCCAGAGCCAAAAGCAAGCTGGTCAGCTTTGACCCCAATCTGAGAGAGCCGCTGTGGAAGGACCTGAAAGAGGCAAAAGAGCGGATGATCTGGGGCATGGAAATGGCGGACGTGATAAAGATAAGCGACGACGAGGTGAAGTTCCTCTTCGGCATGGAGCCGGAGGAGGGCTGCAAGTACATCTTCAGCTGTTTTGCCCCAAAACTGCTGTTCGTCACCTGCGGCGGAGACGGCTGCTGGTATATGAATCCCAAGGCCATGGGCCATGGGGACAGTCTCAAGGGGATAAAAATCCTGGACAAGACCGGGGCCGGGGATATCTTCGGCGGCTCGGCCATGTATAAGATACTCCAGAGCGGCAAGGACCCGGCGGAGCTCACAGGGCAGGAGCTGGCGGAGATAGTGCGTTTTGCCTCTGCGGCGGCGGGCCTGTCCGCCACCAAAGCCGGGGGCATATCCAGTGTGCCGGAGCCGGAGGAGGTCTTGAAATACTGTTGACGCAAAACGCCCGGTGTGAGGACCGGGCTTGAAAGGCCGCAGGGAGCTGCCCTGGGGCCTTTTAATTATGAAGAACGCTGCCTGCCGGGCGGCCTGCCCATGCCTCTGCCCGGGGAGGGGAACGGCGCAGAGCTTTATTGCTATCTATAAAATAAGAAGGAAGTTTTATCAAAACGCCGGAGCAAGGGATACATAGCTTGCTCCGGCATGGCGGAGCTGTTCATTCAAACAGCATTTTGAATGCCGCCGAGACCATAGCCTCATGGTAAAATGCAAATCGCAAGCCGGTACGTGCTTGCGATTTGGAAGGAGGAGCAGCGGCGTGAGCGCACTCTGCTTTTTTTGCCGGAGGCAAAAAAAGCGGAGCAAGGGATACATAGCTTGCCCCGGCATGGCGGAGCTGTTCATACAAACGGCGTTTCGGATGCCGCCGGGACCATAGCCTCATGGTAAAAGGCAAATCGCAAGCCGGTACGTGCTTGCGATTTGGAAGGAGGAGCAGCGGCGTGAGCGCACTCTGCTTTTTTTTGCCGGAGGCAAAAAAAGCGGAGCAAGCGATACATAGCTTGCTCCGACGTGGTGGAGAGTAGCGGACTCGAACCGATGACCTTCCGCGTGTGAGGCGGACGCTCTAACCAGCTGAGCTAACCCTCCGTAGCCCGTACATGATACCACAGGAATCCAAATATTGCAAGAGTAAGTTTGAGAAAATGCTAAAAAATTTTTCGGCATTTTTGAAATTATCGGTTGACAATTTGCGGCGCTTCTGGTAGAATTCCTATTGCTGTTCAGAGAGCAGAAATGGCGGCATAGCTCAGTTGGCTAGAGCATGCGGTTCATACCCGCAGTGTCCCCGGTTCGAATCCAGGTGCCGCTACCAAATCAAGGCGCAGCCTATGACTGCGCCTTTTTATGGCCCGTTGGTCAAGTGGTTAAGACACCGCCCTTTCACGGCGGTAACATGGGTTCGAGTCCCGTACGGGTCACCAAAAACTCCCAGTCTTTTGACTGGGAGTTTTTTTGTGCCATAATACGGCGGCCTGCTCAGAGGGCCGTGTTGGCGCCCTTGCTCCGCAGCCGGTCCGCTAACTCTGCCAGAATTGCGATTTCCCGTTCATCCAGCCCGGAAACATTTATTGCCGCCAGCTTTTCCACACCCAGCAGATAATCGGTGGATACCAGGAAGATTCTGGACAGCTCCACCAAAGAGCCGGGAGAGGGCGTGGACAGCCCCTGCTCCCAGGAATTGATGCCGTTTCGGGTGATTCCCATGCGGCGTGCCAACTCGGCCTGGGTCCAGCCCCTGGCCTGGCGCAGCTCCCTTATCCTGTCAGCTATCATAATATCACCTCTGCATATACATGTTTAAATTATAGTGTGCATTTTTGATATATAATTATCTAAAATGGCTCTAATACTTGACATGGACAGGGCGGATGCTTATGATATAGACAGGCTTCTCCGGGAAGGAGGGGTAATCAATGTATTGATCATGGGAGGAAATTTTATGGCAGCGGAGAGAAAAATGAGCGTCTGCAAACACTGCGATGCGGAAATTGCGGCCAACGCGAAAGTATGTCCCAAATGCGGAGGAAAGAACAAGAGACCCTTGTATAAACGACCCTGGTTCCTTGTACTGGCGGCGCTGCTGGCATTGGCTATTGTGGGGAATCTGGGCGGACAGTCCCAGGACCCAGCGCCGGAGGAGGACGCCGGAACGACGGCACAGGAGAACTTGGCCCCGGCGGACACGGAAAGGGGAGAAGAGCCCGTCTACACCGCCTGTTCGGTGTCGGAGATGATGGAGCTTCTGGGGAATAATGCCCTGAAAGCCTCGGAGCAATATGAGGGCCAGTATATGGAGGTGACAGGACGCTTAGCCGTCATCGACAGCGACGGAAAATATATTGCCCTTTATCCCCAGAACAATGATTTTTCAATCATAGGAGTCCAGTGCTACATTAAAAATGAGGCCCAAAGAACTGCGGTGATGGAGCTGTCGGTGGGGGACACCGTAACCGTGAAAGGAAAAATTACCGGC
>DVHY01000050.1 GCA_018711755.1 Candidatus Limivicinus faecipullorum
GCGGCAGATAAAGGCAGGGCGCGATTTCCGCAGCCGCCCGAAATAAAAGCTGCATGTGCAGATTTTATTTCGGACTTGCGGCAAGGTGAGCAAGGGGCCTTGTTCTCGCTGCGGCTCGGTCACGCTGCGGCTCTGACATGCCACCGGCATGTCATTCACTACCGCAGCGCCGCTTCGCTACCCCTCGTGCTCCCCTGCTGCTCTATTGTCTATGCTTATTCTATAGTTTTTTGACAGTCTCGGCGGCCCCTTTTGGGGCCGCCGCTTTTGAGTATACCTGTTTGTAAATGCTCGCCCCGGAGCGGGGCGGCTCACAGCACCATCAGCAGGGTGCCCGCCACGATGAGCAGGCAGCCGAAGACGGACTTGGCATCCACCTGCTCGTGGAGAAAGAAATAGGCAAGGACAATGGTAAAGACTATGCTCAGCTTGTCTATTGGCACCACCTTGGAGGCCTCGCCCATTTGCAAAGCCTTGTAATAGCACAGCCAGGAGGCCCCGGTGGCCAGGCCGGAGAGTATCAGGAATATCCAGCTTTTACGGCTGATGTCGGTGATGCCCGACTGGGTATTGGTTACAAAGACCATGAGCCAGGCCATGGCCAGCACCACCAGGGTCCTTATGGCCGTGGCCAGATTGCTGCTGACGCCCTCGATGCCCACCTTGGCCAGGATGGAGGTAAGGGCGGCAAAGACTGCCGAGAGCAGGGCCAGAATAAACCACATACGCTAACCTCCCGAGCCCGGGCCGCGGCTCTTATTTTTTAAGGCTCAGGGCGAACTTCGCTTTCTCAGCCACACCCTGGGGAGTGAGACCAAAATATTCCAGCACGTCGGCGGCGCTGCCGCTGCGGCCGAACTCATCGTTCACGCCGTGGCGCACCACCGGCACGGGGCACTTTTCGCCCAGCAGCTCGCAGACTGCGCTGCCCAGGCCGCCGATGACGGAGTGCTCCTCGGTGGTGAGTATGCAGCCGGTCTCCCGGGCCGCCTTCAGCACCAGTTCCTCATCCAGAGGCTTGAGAGTGTGGATATTTATTACACGGGCCTGAATACCCTCCGCCGCCAGAAGCTCTGCTGCCTGAAGGGCCTTGCTCACCATGAGCCCGGTGGCGATGATGCTGATATCCTTGCCGTCTCTCAGGGTGCAGCCCTTGCCCAGCTGGAAGCTGTAGCCCTCCAGCTCGTCGGTGAACACCTCGGTAGCCAGGCGCTGGAGCCTGAGATAGGCGGGGCCGTCATACTCCAGCAGAGCTTTCACTGCCAGGCGCATTTCGTTTCCGTCGCAGGGGCTGCACACCAGCATGCCGGGGATGGCCCGCATCAGGGCAAAGTCCTCTATGCACTGGTGGGTGGCGCCGTCCTCGCCCACGGAGACGCCGCCGTGGGAACCCACCACCTTCACGTTCAGCCGGGGATAGGCGATGGAGTTTCTTATCTGCTCGTAGATACGGCCGGTGGAGAACATTGCAAAACTGTTTATAAAGGGCTTCAGCCCGTCGGCGGCCATACCGGCGGCGATGCCGGCCATGTCACACTCGGCTATGCCGCAGTCAAAAAAGCGGTCCGGGTGAGCGGCGGCGAAGAACTTGGTCATGGTAGAGCCGGACAGGTCCGCATCCAGGACCACCAGCTCAGGGTATTTCTCCGCCAGCTCCACCAGAGCCTCGCCGTATGCGTTGCGGGTAGCTATCTTTCCGGCCATATCAGTTTCCCTCCAGTTCCTTTATTCTTGCTTCCAGCTCGGCCTTGGCCTGGGCAAACTGCTCGGCATTGGGAGCCTTGCCGTGCCAGCCCGCCTGGTTCTCCATGAAGGAGACGCCCTTGCCCTTTACCGTGGCGGCCAGGATGACCGTGGGCTTGCCCTTGAAGCTGCGGGCGGAGTCCAGAGCGGAGAGTATCTGCTCAAAATCGTGGCCGTCAATTTTGATGACGTTCCAGTTGAAGGCCTCGAACTTCTTGTCCAGAGGCTCGGTGGGCATGACGTCGGCGGTGCGGCCGTCTATCTGCAGGCCGTTTACGTCCACAAAGACGCAGAGATTATCCAGCTTCCACTTAGCCGCAGCCATGGCGGCCTCCCATATCTGACCCTCGGCCAGCTCGCCGTCGCCGCAGAGGGCGTAGCAGCGGTGGGACTTGTTCTGAAGCCTTGCCGCCATAGCCATTCCAACGGCGGCGCTGAGCCCCTG
Organism: Candidatus Limivicinus faecipullorum; assembly: GCA_018711755.1. GTDB lineage: Bacteria > Bacillota > Clostridia > Oscillospirales > Oscillospiraceae > Limivicinus > Limivicinus faecipullorum. Next base: position 2,189 of record DVHY01000050.1, read on the forward strand.
GCCCAGAGAGCCGGTGGACATGTCCACTCCCGGCACGTGCCTCATATCCGGGTGGCCGGACATGTGGCCCTTTATGGAGCGGAAGAGCTTCAGCTGCTCAAGGGGGAAGAAGCCCCGGAGAGCCAGCAGGGAATACAGAGCCGGGGTGCAGTGGCCCTTGGAGAGAACGAAACGGTCCCTGTCCTCCCAGCGGGGCCTGGATGGGTCGATGTTGAGTTCATTGAAATACAGGGCAGTGAGGATGTCCATGGCGGAAAGAGAGCCGCCGGGATGTCCTGAGGCAGCGGTATACACCGCCTCTACGGCCAGCAGCCGGGCCCTTGCGGCCGTAAGCTGCAGGTCCTTACCATATAGCTTTGCCATTGTGCGTTCCTTTCTTGGTTTTCCGGCCTTGCAGAAGGCTTGGAGTGTTTTAAATCAGTCCTACGGATGAAAAAAGTACTCTGTCTGTCGCTTCATTTAAAGCAATATTTTATCAGCTCGGCCTGGTTTTAGCAATAGCGGAGCCGATTTTTTCACTTCCGGGCGGGGAAACAGAAAGAAGAGGGGCTTGCAAAGCATAAAAAACCTGCCGTCCAAGTAAGCCTGGACGGCAGGAAAATACTGTGTGTCTTAAGTTGGGAGCGGGCCGGGAAACTCAGAAGCCGAAGCCGAAAATGTTGGGGAAGCTGGGGAAGGGCTGCTGTTTTTCCTCCATGCTCTGCTCTTCCACCGTGGCCTGCTGCTCTTCATTGGCCAGAGCGGACTGGATCTGCTCGCCCACGGTGACGGTGATCTCCAGCTCCTCACCCTGACGGTATATGCTCAGCTTCAGCTGGTCGCCCTCGTTGAGGCTGGACACCAGATCCACCAGCTGGTCGCTGGAGCTGATGGGGTTGTCGTTGGCGGAGGTGATGATATCGTTGACCTGGATGCCGGCCTTTTCGGCGGGGCTGTCCTCAGTGACGGATTTTACAGCCGCACCGGCGGGCAGGCCCAGGCTCTGGGAGTCCGCATCCACGGTGAGCACCGACACGCCGATATAGGGCTTGGCTATATAGCCGTCCTCAATGATACTGGTGACGATGTCCAGGATGTGGTTAATAGGAATGGCAAAGCCGATGTTGTCTATAGAGGCTTCGGAGCCGCTGCTGGAGTATTTGGCATTGGTGATGCCGATGACCTCGCCGTAGAGGTTGAAGAGGGGGCCGCCGGAGTTGCCGGAGTTGATGGCGCAGTCGGTCTGGATCAGGTCCATGGTGACGTTGCTGGACAAGGTCACCTGACGGTCAAGGGCACTGACCACACCGGAGGTGAGGGAGAATGTGAGTTCGCCCAGGGGGTTGCCTATGGCCACCACGCTGTCGCCCACGTTCAGGTTGTCGGAATCGCCCAGCACCACGGGACTGAGGCCGGAGGCGTCTATCTTCAGCACGGCGATATCATTGCTCTCGTCGTAGCCTACAAGCTCAGCATCATAGCTGTTGCCGTCATAGGTGGCCACCTTGATGGAATCGGAGTCTTCTATAACGTGGTAATTGGTGAGGATGTAGCCGTCGTCGCTGAAGATGAAGCCGGAGCCGGCGGCGGCGGAGGTGGTGACAAAACCAAAGAAGTTAGTGGTGATGGAGGTGGTGATGCCCACGGTGGAGGCCACGTTCTGGGCGTAGACCTCAGCGGGGGTCATCTCCTTGCTGGTGTCGATGGTGGCCACGTCGATGGTGGTGTCGGGCCGCACGCCCTCCAGGATCTGGGAGTGGGTCTCAACGCCGCCGCCGCTGAGGGCCAGCACACCGCCGGCGCCGGCTGCGCCTGCCAGCAGGGATACCACCAGAGCCAGGGCGATTATCTTGCCGTGACCATGCTTGGATCTTTTGTTTTCCGCACCGTTATCTACAGGCGTATAGCCGGGAGTACCGCTGCTGAAAACGCCGTTGTTATTTTCATCATTGAAGTCGCTCATGTTTGTCTCTCCTTTTACCAGGCCGGGCTTCCCGCGCTGGAGATTTTCAGCCTGATTTTTATTTTGTCTGTATTATAACCGGCAAAACTTAAAATTGCCTGAAAGATACTTGAAATATTTATGAACATAAATAGAATAAAAAAATTTTCCGCCGCAGCTGTGTCCGGCCGGGCGGAAAAAGCTGAGGCGGCGGGAGATAGAAAGAACCCATAAATTGGTCTTGGGCGCAGCCCGCCTTTTGGACTGCACCCAAGTGAATATATAGCACCCGAACCCCCGCTGCCAAAATGCAGCACCGTCGGCTTATCCCCGGTATGCACCGGGACATCGGCACTGCACACAGAAGACCGGATGAGACGGCTCGTCTGGCTAACGATCTATCTGAGTGCAGGATAACACCAGATACTTAACTGGTCCTGAATAAGCTGTAAAAGAATTATGAACAGCGTATTTTTCAGCTTTAATTAAGGTCAATG
>DVHY01000051.1 GCA_018711755.1 Candidatus Limivicinus faecipullorum
CGCGCAGCCGGCAAGGGGCTTCTGCACAAGAACAATGCAGCTCATAAGAAGTCTGCTATGGCAAGCAAGCTCAACGAGATGGCTTGAGAGAAAACAAATTAAGGACATGCTTTTGGCATGTCCTTTTTTCGTATAAAGGGGTCTGGGAGAATGGAAAAGAAGCTGATGCTGATAATAAATCCCTCGGCGGGAAAGGGGGCCTACAAGGTGAATCTGGGGGAGGCCCTCCAGGTGCTGGACATGGGGGGCTACCGTACCAGTCTGTTTTTCACCTCCGGCCAGGGGGATGCCACGGAGTATGCCGCCTCCTACGCCATGGACTATGACACTGTGGCCTGCATCGGCGGGGACGGCACCCTCAGCGAGGTGATATCCGGGCTCATGGAGCTGGACTCTCCCCCGCCTCTGGGCTATATCCCCATGGGCACGGCAAACGACGTGGCCACCACTCTGGCCCTGCCCAAGAACAATACGGTGGCCGCCGCCCGGCGCATAGTCCACGGCACGGCCCATCCCTTTGACGTGGGTGGCTTCGGGGAGCGGGAGTACTTCGCCTATATCGCCGCCTTCGGGGCCTTTACGGAGGTGAGCTACGCCACACCCCAGAGCCAGAAGAAGGTGCTGGGCCACCTGGCCTATGTGCTCCAGGGGGCTCTGGCCCTGCCGAAAATAGAGAGCTATAAGACCAGGGTGGAATATGACGAAGGAGTGATAGAGGGAGATTTTCTCTACGGCAGCGTGTCCAACTCCACATCCGTGGCGGGGCTGGTGCATCTCCGGGACGACCTGGTCTGCCTGGGGGACGGCTATTCCGAGCTGGTGCTGGTGAGAAACCCCGGCAGCCTGGCGGAGTTCAAGAACATAGTGGACAGCGTTCTGTATCAGAAGTACGACAGCGAGGACCTGCTCATCCTCCACACCCGGCGGGCGAAATTCAGCTTTGAAAAGCCGGTGGCCTGGACAAGGGACGGGGAGGCCGGCGGTGAGTATCAGGAGATAGAGCTGAAAAACTATCAATGCCCCCTGCAATTTATATTTTAATATGACCAAGGCCGGGAGTCCGATGCACGGACTCCCGGCCTTAAATTATTCTGTACTCTTTCAGACCTCAGCGGCGGAAACCAAATTGGTCGAAGTTCTTTTTCAAAGCACGCTCCGTGGGGAAAATGGGGATAATGAGAAAAAGCAGCTGGAACGCCATTATAATAAGACTGGAATTGCCTATAGCCTTCACGCTTTCTCCCAGGAGGAAAAGCATGGCTGCGGCAGACAGGGGCAGGAGCATCAGCCCCAGGATGAACCAGAGCCTGCCGAAATACCTGTGGGCAAAATCCCAGGTCTCCCGGCTTTTCATGGACATGGAAGTTCGGTAGCCGTAAGAGCCGTTTATTTCTTTTGGAGGACTGTGCATGAAATGCCTGCCGAAGATTATCATCGTCAGTGGAATCACCAGGCAAACCCCCAGCATGTACAGCCAATAGCCCAAATCCCTCACCTCCCTAAACCAGTATAGCATTTACTGCCCCGTCGGGCAAGAGCGGCGGAAGCAGAAAGAGATTATCCTTGCAATATCAGGGGAAAATGTATATAATTGTAGTTCATGGAGCAAGGCTCCTGTACTGAGAGAAAGGATGAAGCGCCATATGGAGCGTCAGAGAATAGCGGGAATATTTGCAGACAGCCAGAGCCTGGGCGGACAGGAGATGACCGTCTGCGGCTGGGTGAGAACAGTCCGGGATATGAAAAATTTCGGATTCATAGAGCTCAACGACGGCAGCTGCTTCAAGTCCATCCAGGTGGTCTTTGAGCGGCAGAGCCTGGAAAACTACGAGGAGATAGCAAAGCAGAACGTGGGCGCCGCCCTTATCGTAAAGGGTACCCTTGCGCTGACCCCGGAGGCCAAGCAGCCCTTTGAGCTGAAGGCCCGGGAGATCACCGTGGAGGGCACTTCCACCCCCGACTATCCCCTGCAGAAAAAGCGCCACAGCGTGGAGTTCCTCCGCACCATCCAGCATCTGAGGCCCCGTACCAATCTGTTTTCCGCCACCTTCCGGGTGCGCAGCGTGGCGGCCCAGGCGGTGCATGAGTTCTTCCAGAGCCGGGGCTTCGTGTACGTCCAGACCCCCATCATCACCGGCTCCGACTGCGAGGGCGCCGGGGAGATGTTCAGAGTCACCACCCTGGACCTGAATAACCTGCCCCTGAAAGAGGACGGCACCGTGGACGACAGCAAGGACTTCTTCGGCAAGGTCACCAGCCTCACCGTCTCCGGCCAGCTGAACGCGGAGAACTTCGCCATGGCCTTCGGGGACGTGTATACCTTCGGCCCCACCTTCAGGGCCGAGGTGAGCTATACCCAGCGCCACGCCGCCGAGTTCTGGATGATAGAGCCGGAAATGGCCTTCGCCGATCTCAACGACTATATGGATACCGCCGAGGCCATGGTGAAATATATCATCAACCGGGTGCTGGAACGCTGCCCCATGGAGATGGAGTTCTTCAACTCCTTCGTGGACAAGGGCCTGCTGGAGCGGCTGCACAACGTGGTGAGCAATGACTTCGGCCGCATAAGCTACACCCAGGCCGTGGATATCCTGGAAAAATCTGGGAAGAAATTCGACTACCCGGTAAAGTGGGGCATAGATTTGCAGACGGAGCATGAGCGCTATCTCACCGAGGAAGTGTTCAAGAAGCCCATATTCGTCACCGACTACCCCAAGGACATCAAGGCCTTCTATATGCGCATGAACGACGACGGGAAGACCGTTGCGGCGGCGGACTGCCTGGTGCCCGGCGTGGGGGAGATAATCGGCGGCAGCCAGCGCGAGGAGCGGCTGGACGTCCTGGAGGCGCGCATGGACGAGCTGGGGCTTAAGAAAGAGGACTACTGGTGGTATCTGGACCTGCGCCGCTACGGCAGCTGCCGCCATGCGGGCTACGGCCTGGGCTTTGAGCGCATGGTGATGTACCTCACCGGCGTGAGCAATATCCGGGACGTGGAGCTCCACCCCAGGACTACCGGCAGCGCCGACTTCTGAGACAGAAAAAACGCTTGGCCTGCCGGGAAAACGGAAATGATTCGGAGGAAAGGAAAATCGGAAGTCCCGCATAAGGCCCAATGGCCTGCGCAACAAGGGAATAAAAAACGCTGCAAGTTTTTGCTTGCAGCGTTGAGACTGTCGAAAAAGCCTCGCAGAGTTTTTTCAACCCAGCGAAAAAATAAATTCAATCGTTTTCTGCGGCGGCGTGTACGTCGCGGAAAACACTTCTCACGGAGCGAAGTGTCGAATTGTACGCCTCTGGCGTACAACCGAGGCATGGAGCGAAGTGCAATCCCTTTTGTCGAAGAAGACTTTGTCTTCTTCGACAAGCTGACGCTGCAAGTTTTGCTTGCAGCGTTTTTTTGCGATTTGCCCGTAAGAGCGGGAGACCGGCCCCGGTACGGTCCATGCCGGCCCCTCGGACGATGCTGCCCGGCCCCGGAGGCCCGGGGCAAAGGGCGGCGTGCCAAAGGAGATGGCCATTGAGCTGGACGGAGCCCCGGAGGCCCGGGGCTCAGAGGCGGCGGTCGTCTCCCCGGTGGGCCCGGCGCAGTCCTATCTCCGTGCCCCGGCACAGGCGGGAGAAGTTCTCCCGGTGCTTGAAGAGTATGGCCGCCGTGGCCAGGGACAGTATGGCGGACAGGAGCAGGCTGCCGGTGAAGGCCATGTAGGCGGGGACCACCAGCACCGTGGTCACGGTGCCCAGGACGATGTAGTCGCTGATAAGGGTGACCAGGGCCACCATGAACAGCACTATCAGGGCGAACTTCCAGTTCAGGGCCAGGGTCATGCCCAAGTAGGAGGCGAAGCCCTTGCCCCCTTTGAAGCGGAGATAGAAGGGGAAGATGTGGCCCAGCACGCAGGCCACGCCTGCGGCGGCGGTGATGCCCGGCAGCTCCCCGGCGAAATGCCGGGCCAGAGCCACGGCCAGGGCCGCCTTGCCCATGTCGTGGAGGGCCACCAGCACTCCATAGCGCCAGCCCATGAGCACCAGGGCATTGGAGGCCCCCAGGTTTTTGGAGCCGCCGGAGCGCATATCCACTCCCTTGAGCCTGGAGAGGTAGAAGGCCATATTGGAGCAGCCCAGCAGATAGGACAGGAAAACTATCAGAGCATAAAGAAGTATGTTCATGTTTACGCCCCCCTTTCCGTCCCAAATGATACTATAGAGAGGGGCATTTGTATAGACCTAAGTTACCAGGGCGGCCATAGTCAATATGCCCAAATTATCCCGGTAGATGCTGTCGAACTGGGAGAGGGACAGGGGGTTCAGGCCCTGGCCGGCCTCGATGGTGTAGCCGGGGCGGTGGAAATCCTGGATGAACCAGTCCTTGTAGCCGGCGAAGCCGGAGGCATAGGGGGTGTCCTCGGCGGTGTAGCCGGAGACGGCGGCGAAGGTCCCGGCGATATCCCTGGCCCCCGGGGGCTCCAGGTCCAGGTATTTCCAGTATATGACCTTGCCCTGGGTGTGGTAGGCCAGAATGAGGGCCGGGTCCAGGGCCAGGGTGAAGTCGTACATGGCCCTGGCCTCGGGGGCGGAGAGGGGTGCGGAGCCCACGAAGTCCGCCGGGGCCGGGGAGACCGTGCCCTGGGCGAATTTGATATCCCGGGCCTCTTCCCAGCCGGCGGGGTATTGCAGGTTCAGGTCCACTCCCCGGATGTTGGCCTTCCAGCCCTGGGGGAAGGGATAGGCGGGGTAGTCGGCGGCGATGCCCAGGGCCTGCCGGTAATACTCCCCGCTCTGCAGCTCTCCGGCGGCCAGATCCATGCCGTCGGGGTTCACGGCGGGGGCTATGTAAATGGAGGCGTAGTCCAGTATCTCCGCGGCGCTGCGGGAGAATATGCGCCCTCCGGAGGCGAAGGCGGCGGAGAGCTCCTCGGCGAATTTCAGCAGCAGGGGGGTGCATATCCACTCGTTGGCGTGGTGGCAGGCGTTGTAGAAAACCCGGTTGCGTCCGCCACCCAGAGCCAGGCGCCAGAGGGGCCGGCCCATGACGCTGCGGCCTATCTCCCCGGTGGAGATGAAGGGGTAGCGGGCGGCCAGGCCCCGGACGCAGTAGCCCACCAGGGCGGAGAAGAAGCTGATGTCCGTGGGCACCACGGGGAAGGAAAAGGGTATCACCAGCTCCTGGCCGGGCAGGAGCTTCAGGGGCTCCAGGCCGGGGTTGGCCAGGAGTATGGCCTCCCGGCTGCTGCCGTAGCGCCCGGCCAGGGAGAAGACCGTGTCCCCGGGCCGGACCTTGTGCAGGGTGTAGCCCAGATACCAGGGCAGGATGGCCTTGTGGGTCCTGGGCCCGGCAATGCCGTCGGCGCTCAGGCCCAGGTCCCGCTGGAAGCTGCGCAGAGCCGCCTCCGTCAGCCGGCCGAAACTGCCGTCGGTGTCCAGCGGGCCGAAGCCTGCCCGGACCAGGGCCAGCTGCAGGAGCTGGACCGAGGGCCCTCTGCTGCCGTATTTCAAAAGCCGCATATATCCGCCTCCCAATTCAAGCTGCCGGGGCCTGCCGGGGCAGGGCGGCCTGCTACAGTATATGGCCGGGCGGGGAGAAAAATGTCCGCCGGGAGGGCCCGGCGCCCGGGCGAGGGGGTAGGGAGCCGGGCCGGCTGTGCAGGCTGCACAATTTTGAGGGGCAAAATTTGTGCAGCGATGGGGAGAGAAGTCTTGAAAAAGTCGGGGAAATAAGATAGACTGTAAAAAGGGTATGTATGTGCCCAAAATCTGACTGCGTGTCCGGCTCTCCATTACCAAGCCGGGTACAGCTTTAATAAGGAGGAAAAAATATTTCCCTGAGACTCAGGGTGCGGCAGTGTGGAGACCTGTCGTAATGCGGGAGGCTATGCCCCTGCGAGGATACCGGCGCGGAGGCCCGGCGTTCAGAGTCAGGAAAAATGGCAACTGTTGTACTGAAAAACGTAAAGAAGATCTATCCGTTCGTCAGCGGCGAGAGCAAGAAGAAAAAGAAAAAAGGCAACGACGAGCCGGAAGAGAAGAAGGTCAATCTCCAGATAACCGAGCAGGGCGTTGTGGCCGTGCAGGAGTTCAACCTGGAGATAGCGGACAAGGAGTTCATCGTGCTGGTAGGCCCCTCCGGCTGCGGCAAGTCCACCACCCTGCGCATGGTGGCCGGCCTGGAGGAGATAAGCGAGGGCGAGCTGTATATCGACGGCAAGCTGATGAACGACGTGGCCCCCAAGGACAGGGATATAGCCATGGTCTTCCAGAACTACGCCCTGTACCCCCATATGACCGTGTATGAGAACATGGCCTTCTCCCTGAAGCTGCGCAAGGAGCGCAAGGACGTCATCGACCAGAAGGTGCGGGAAGCTGCGGAGATCCTGGACATCACCCAGTATCTGGACCGCAAGCCCAAGGCCCTGTCCGGCGGCCAGCGCCAGCGTGTGGCCATCGGCCGGGCAATAGTCCGCGACCCTGCCGTCTTCCTCATGGACGAGCCTCTGTCCAACCTGGACGCAAAGCTCCGTAACCAGATGCGCGCCGAGATAATCAAGCTGCGCGAGCGTATCAATACTACCTTTATCTACGTCACCCATGACCAGACCGAGGCCATGACCCTGGGCGACCGTATCGTCATCATGCGTGACGGCTATATCCAGCAGATAGGCACCCCCCAGGAGGTGTTCAACAATCCCCGGAACCTCTTTGTGGCCGGCTTCATAGGCACTCCCCAGATGAACTTCTTCGATGCAAAGCTGCTCAAGGAGAACGGCAAGTACTATGTGCAGCTGGCCAACGTAAAGGTGGAGCTGAGCCCGGACAAGCAGGAGCGGCTCCTGGCCAAGGACGTGCAGCCCCAGGACGTTACCCTCGGCGTGCGTCCCGAGCACACCAACCTGGTGGAGGGCGGCGTGCCCGCCAAGGTGGACGTGTCTGAGATGATGGGCTCTTCCGTACACCTGCACCTGTCCGCCGAGGGCAGGGACGTTATCATCATCGTCCCCACCATCGACATGAAGGGCAGCTACAATATCGGAGATACCGTCAGCTTCAGCTTCAGCGGCAACGTGGCCCATGTCTTCTCCAAGGAGACCGAGAAGAACCTGGAGTGGTGATCCAAACCGCATAAGCCTATAAGGTATTCAGGCCCCCGGTAAAAACCGGGGGCCTTTTGCGTCCTTTGCGGCAGAGCCCGCTGCAGGGGCCTTTGTGCAGCGCCGACAAAAACGTACCGGGGGACTTTCGCAAATTGTCCAAATATCCAAAACTGAAAAAATGCCCTTGAAAAAAACTACGGCTTTGAGTATAATCCTCGGGAAAAGAAGATTTAAGGTACACGGAGACCGGCAAAATCGCTCATAGGGAAAGGCCCTGGGAAGACCCTGGCCGCAGAATTTTTGTCTTGCCGGAGATGGCAGGGCATTTTTTTGCGGCCATTTCCCGGCGGGCCCGGGGCAGGGCGGAGCCGGCCTCGCCGGAGAAGAAATCAGAAAAGAGAGGTACGAAAAATGGGTAAAGAAAAGACTGTAAACGAAGGCCCCATCTATGACGCCCGGACCCTGGGCCCGTCAAAGATGTTCATTCTGGGCCTGCAGCACATGTTTGCCATGTTCGGGGCCACGGTGCTGGTGCCCGCCCTCACCGGGCTGGACGTGGCCACCACTCTGCTGTTTGCGGGTCTGGGCACGCTGCTGTTCCACCTGCTGACCAAGGGCATGGTGCCCGCCTTCCTGGGCTCCTCCTTCGCCTATCTGGCCGGGTACTGGGCCATCGCCCCCAACGGCGAGGCGGAGCTGCTGCCCTACGCCTGCTTTGCCGTGGCGGTGTCGGGCCTGCTGTATGTGATACTGGCGGCCATAATAAAGAGCGTGGGGGTCAACCGGGTGATGCGCTTCTTCCCGCCCATAGTCACCGGCCCCATCATCATAGCCATCGGCCTTATCCTGTCCTCCTCCGCCATAGACAACTGCGGAGCCAATCCCCTGGTGGCGATAGTGGCCATCCTGGCGGTGATAATCTGCAACATGTGGGGCAAGGGCATGATAAAGATAATCCCCATCCTCATCGGCGTGGTGGTGTCCTACCTGGTGAGCATGATAGTTGACCCCGCCTCCCGCCAGGCCGTGGCCCAGACCGTGGCCCAGGCCGACTGGATAGGCATCCCCATCCACAAGGACGCCACGGTCTTCGGCCTGTTCATGAACGGCGCCGATACCGGCATGCTCATCACCGCCTGCATCACCATCGTACCTCTGGCCATAGCCACCATGATGGAGCACATCGGCGACATATGCGCCATCTCCTCCACCGTGGAGCGCAACTACCTGGTGGAGCCGGGACTGCACCGCACCCTCATGGGCGACGGCCTGGCCACCACCTTTGCCTCTCTCTTCGGGGCCCCGGCAAACACCACCTACGGCGAGAACACCGGCGTGCTGGCCCTGTCCCGGGTCTATGACCCCCGGGTCATCCGCCTGGCCGCCCTCTTTGCCATAGTCCTCAGCTTCTGCCCCAAGTTCGCCGCCCTGGTCACCGCAATGCCCGCCGCCACCATCGGCGGGGTGTCCCTGGTGCTCTACGGCATGATCTCCGCCGTGGGCGTGCGCAACGTGGTGGAGAACCAGGTGGACTTCACCAACACCCGCAACGTGGTCATCGCCGCTCTCATCCTGGTGCTGAGCCTGGGCATAGCCACCAGCGCCGAGGGCGCGGTCCACATCGGCTCCGTGAGCCTCTCCGGCCTGGCGGTGGCCTCCGTGGTGGGCATCGTCCTCAACGCCATCCTCCCCGGCAAGGACTACCAGTTCCAGCACGAGAGCCAGGGCGCTACCTCCGTGAACTTCAAGGTGTGATTTAGAAATTACAGATATGGCAAATCCCCCGGATTTTTCCGGGGGATTATTTTATGAATGCTCTTGCACAGACATTAGCCTGGGGCCCGGCCCTCTGCGCCAAGGGGAATTTCAGCCTCTGCCCAGGTCGAAAGTGCCTATCTGTATCTCGTCCAGGGGGCTGCCGTAGCCGGGATCGGGAGCCTCGCTCTCCCGTATCTCCATGTTCCTGGCGATCTTCTCCAGGGTCTCCATGCCGTCGCAGCCTCTCACATAGGCCAGATAGCCCCGCTCCTGGTCGAACATGTAGATGTAGTTCACCGGCTTCGGCCAGCGCACCGTGGTGCAGTTGGAGTAATCCACCTGTATCTCGGTGACATCCCAGCAGTCCCAGACCTCCTCCTTGAGCACCGTGGCCTCCCCGTTCAGGACGCCCCGGTAGCCGTTGACAGGCACCGACATGACCCCGGCCTGACAGGGGATGATATCGCACTGACACATCAGCCCGTAGCTGTACATCCAGCCCTCAGACATGGATTTTTGTTCCTCATAGTGCTCCCCTTCCTCCGGCAGCCAGCCGAAGCGGAATTCCGGCATGTTGTATTCCTCCTCAGGGCCGTAGAAGGTGAATACTATGCTGGCCTCGGGGTAAGTCCATTCCTGCTGTTCGGTGAGATTGCCCTCTTTGTCGTAAAAGCGCCAGTAGCCGCTGACTTCCTCGCCCTCCTCCACCTTATGGCGCTCCATGGAGAAGAGCCCGGCGGCAAAAGCGGTAACGGTCATCAGCGCCGCTATCACTGCGGCTATCAGGACCGTGCGGATAATGTTCCTGCGGCGGAGCCGCCGCCTGTCCATGTTCAGTTTTATGAAAACCACCCTTTCTATGCGCCGGACCAGCTCAGCGTCCCGCTTGCCCGGCTCCGCTCTCTCGGGGCAGCAGCCCTCCGTCAAGTCAGTAATTCTGATCTGCATAAGCCCAGCCCCCTTTCTCCAGATACTCTCTCAGCTTTGTGCGCCCCCGCATCAGGCGGCTGCGCACGGCGGCGTGGCCCAGCCCCATCTCCCGGGCGATGTCCTCCGTCTTTTGGTAGAGGAAATAGCGCCGCTGGAAAATTTCCCGGTCCGGCTCTTTAAGACTGTCCACCGCCGCCCGGCAGGCCGCCGCCAGCTCCTGCTCCGCCAGGGCCTCATCCATGTCCGGGAGGCTTATATCCAGCATGTCCTCATCCAGGGGGTGCGTCAGTCTCAGCCTTCTCAGCCGGTCCCGGGCGGCGTTCCTGGCGGTGACGGCCAGCCAGGCCTTCAGCTTCCCCGGCTCCAGGCGGTCCCGGCTGTACCAGGCCGAGCAGAACACGTCGGAGACCAGCTCCTCCATGTCCTCCCCGGGCAGGGCCGGGGAGAGGATGTTCCGGGCAATGGCATAGACATAGGGCGTGTATTGCCGGATTATCTCCGCCAGGGCGGCAGGGTCCCCCTGCCTCAGGGCCTTCAATGTGCGCTTTTCATTCAATGATGCATCACGGCCTTTCCTTTTTCCGGGGGCCCCGGCCTTTCCGGCTTCCCCCGAATATGAACGCATTCATATATATAAACGGAATCCGGGGCCTTTTTGTTGCAGGAAAAAGGGGAAATTTAAAGGGAACGGAAAAAAATAACTCCCGGCGAGCTTTTCGCCGGGAGTTATGAAAGCACAGGGGAGGGTATAAGGGGGCGTGCTCCGATGCCGTTAGCGTTCCTCCCGAAAGTAGGCCAGGCCCAGGGAGGCGGGGGGCTGGTTCTCCCGCTTGTTGCGCATGGAGGAGATGACCAGCACGATGATGGTGACCACATAGGGCAGCATCTTGTACAGCTCCTTCACCGCCAGGTTGGTGCCGGAGGGGATGAAGAGGTAGAGGATGTAGAGCCCGCCGAAGAGTATGGAGGCGAAGACGGCCACATTGGGCTTCCAGATGGTGAAGATGACCAGGGCCAGGGCCAGCCAGCCCCTGTCGCCGAAGGCGTCGTTGGACCAGACGCCGCTGGCGTAGTCCATCACGTAGTACAATCCGCCCAGGCCCGCTATCATGCAGCCCACGCAGGTGGCCACGTACTTGTAGCGGTTGACGTTGATGCCGGCGGCGTCGGCGGTGTTGGGGTTTTCCCCCACGGCCCGCAGCTGCAGGCCCACCCGGGTGCGTTTGAGAATGTAAGCGCAGATGAAGGCGATGACTATGGCCACATAGGCCAGGAATCCGTAGCTGAGGAAGACCTGGCCGAACCAGCCCAGGCTGTCGGCAAAGGGCAGGGAGCGGTTGAAGTAGGCGCTGGTGGCGGAGAGGGCTATGGAGGGGACCTCGCTGTCGGTGAGCTTTATCAGGGAGCCGCCGAAGAAGTTGCCGAAGCCCACGCCGAAGGTGGTCATGGCAAGGCCGGTGACGTTCTGGTTGGCCCGGAGGGTGACGGTGAGGAAGCAGTACAAAAGGCCCATGAGCAGGGAGCCCAGCAGGCAGCAGACCAGGGGGATGCCTATGGCAAGAAAGCCGTTGATGGCCTCGGGGTCGGACAGGGACTGCTCATAGAGGAAGGAGCCGATGACCCCGGAGATGCCCCCCACGTACATGACTCCGGGCAGGCCCAGGTTCAGGTTGCCGGACTTCTCGGTGAGGGTCTCGCCGGTGCAGCCGAAGAGCAGGGGTATGCCCTGCATGACGGCTCTGGGGATAAAGGAGACGAAATCGAACATGGCTTAGTCCTCCTTCCCGGCTGCCTTGCGCAGGCTTATCTTGTAGTTGATAAAGAACTCGCAGCCGATGATGAAAAACAGGATGATGCCGGTGATTATGTCGGAGAAGGACTGGTTGAGGCCGAAGTCAGTGGATATCTCTCCGGCGCCCCGCTCCAGGAAGACCAGCAGCAGGCTGGTGAATATCATGATGATGGGGTCAAACTTGGCAAGCCAGGAGACCATGACGGCGGTGAAGCCCCGGCCGCTGACGATGGTGGTGGTGACGGTGTGGTTGATGCCCCCCACCAGCAGCAGGCCCGCCAGGCCGCAGACCGCGCCGGAGATGGCCATGGTGCGGATTATCACCTTTTCCACCTTGATGCCCACGTAGCGGGCGGTGCGCTCGCTCTCACCCACCACGGCTATCTCATAGCCCTGCTTGGAGTAGTTCAGGTACAGGTACATGAGTATGGTGACTATAGCCACCACCACTATGCTCAGCAGGTACTTGCTGGAGAAGAGCTGGGGCAGCCAGCCCAGCTCGCTGCTCTGGTTGATTATGCCTATCTTGCCGGCGCCCTTGGGGACCTCCCAGAGTATGACGAAGTAGGCCACCAGCTGAGTGGCCACGTAGTTCATCATCAGGGTGAAGAGGGTCTCATTGGTGTTCCACTTGGCCTTGAAGATGGCGGGGATGAGGCCCCAGACGGCCCCGGCGGCGATGGCGGAGAGCACCATGGTGCAGATGAGCAGCCAGTTGGGCAGCTTGTCCGCCAGGAGTATCATGCAGGCGGCGGTGGCCAGGCAGCCGGCCAGGGTCTGGCCCTCGGCGCCGATGTTCCAAAAGCGCATGCGGAAGGCGGGGGTCACGGCCAGGGAGATGCACAGCAGCACCGACATGTTCTGGAAGGTTATCCAGGTCTTCCTGGCGGTGCCGAAGGCCCCGTCTATCATGGCGGCGTAGACCTGGATGGGGTTTTCCCCGGTGGTGACGGTGGTCACCAGGGCGCAGGCCACCAGGGCCAGCACTATGGCCAGCAGGCGTATGCCCCAGGCGGCGTACCAGGGCAGGCTGCCCCGCTTGACTATATGGACCAGAGGTCCCTTGCTCTGTTTATTCATTGGCAGTATTACCTCCCAGTCTGGTCATCATCATGCCCACATCTCTCTTTTTGGCGCCCCGGCCGGGGACGATGCCGCTGACCTTGCCGCCGCAGAGCACCAGGATACGGTCTGCCAGTTCCAGCAGCACGTCCAGGTCCTCGCCCACGTAGATGACGGCCACGCCCGCCTTTTTCTGGCGGTTTATCAGGTCGTAGATGGTGTAGGAGGAATTGATGTCCAGGCCCCGGACGGCGTAGGCGGTGAGGAGCACCGTGGGGGCGGAAGCGATCTCCCGGCCCACCAGCACCTTCTGCACGTTGCCGCCGGAGAGCCGGCGCACGGGGGTGGAGATGCTGGGGGTGGAGACCTCCAGGTCATGGACCACCTCCTGGGCCAGCCGCCTGGGGGACTTGCGGTCGGTGAAGAAGCCTCTGCCCCGGCGGAAGGAGCGGAGCATCATGTTGTCCGCCAGGTCCATGTTCCCCACCAGGCCCATGCCCAGCCGGTCCTCGGGCACGAAGGAGAGGCTCACGCCCATGTCTGCGATGGCCAGGGGGTCCTTGCCGATGAGCTCTTCTTTTTCGCCGTTGTCCTCTATGTAGGAGATGCTGCCGCTCTCCACCGGCTGTAGCCCGGCGATGGACTCCAGCAGCTCCTTCTGGCCGCAGCCGGAGATGCCGGCGATGCCCAGTATCTCCCCGGAGTTGGCGGTGAAGCTCACGTCGTCCAGCTTGAGCACCCCGTCGATGCTGCGCACGGTGAGGTTTTTCACCTCTATGCGGGGCCTGGGGTCCACGGGCTCCGGCCGCTCTATGTTCAGGGAGACGGCGTGGCCCACCATCATGTTGGTCATCTCCTGGGCGTTGGTCTTTTTGGTGGGCATGTCCCCTATGAACTGGCCGTGGCGGAGTATGGCCACCCGGTCGGAGAGCTCCTCCACCTCGTGGAGCTTGTGGGTGATAATGACGATGGCCTTGCCGTCGTTGCGCATGTTCCGCAAGACTGCAAAGAGCTTGTCCGTCTCCTGAGGGGTGAGCACGGCGGTGGGCTCGTCCAGGATGAGGATATCCGCACCCCGGTAGAGGACCTTGATTATCTCCACCGTCTGCTTCTGGGACACGGACATGTCGTATATCTTCTGATGGGGGTCCACCTCAAAGCCGTAGGCATTGCAGATGCCCCTGATGCGCTCCGCCACCTTTTCCAGGTCCAGGCGGCCGGGCTCGCGGAGGCCCAGGACTATGTTCTCCGCCGCGCTGAGCACGTCCACCAGCTTGAAGTGCTGGTGTATCATGCCTATGCCCAGATCGAAGGCGTCCTTGGGGGAGCGTATGACCACTTCCCTGCCGTCGATGCTTATCTGCCCCTCGTCGGGGAAGTAGATGCCGGAGAGCATGTTCATCAAAGTGGTCTTGCCGCTGCCGTTTTCGCCCAGCAGGGCCAGTATCTCTCCCCGGTAGATATCCAGCCAAACCTTGTCGTTGGCTACCACCGGGCCGAAGGTCTTGGTGATGTTGCGCATCCTGACTGCGGGAGTCTTGTTGTCCAAAGCCGTCACTCCTGTCGAATAAAGTGGGATAAGGGGCCGTCTACAATAATATAGTATGGGCGGCAAGCTGTAAAGGGCAGCGCAGTGATTTTTCGCTGCGCTGCCCTTTGCAGCCTGAGATATGGGGCGAAAGCCCCTGGGGGCATGGAGCGCCGGTAAGGAATACCGGCGCCCCATATATTGCAAGTGCAGTTTGGTTCAGATCAGAACTGGGTGTCCAGCAGGGTGATGCCGTCTATCTGGACGTCGAAGTAAGGAGCGGAGCGGAACTTGGACTCCATGAAAGCGCCGTTCTCAACGGCCTCGGTGTCGGGCTCATAGTCGGGATCGGTGTCCACGTCGGCCATGTAGCTTTCAAGGGTCTCGCCGCCCACGGTGAAGGTGGAGATGTCGAAGACCTGGAGCTCGCCGGAGACCAGCTTGGCCTTGGCTTCCTCGATGGCCTCGGCGGTGCCCTCGGCGGCGACGGCCTCATTCACATCGGTGAGCAGGACGGAGTCGGTGGAGATGGTGCCGGTCCAGTCGGCGGGGATCTCCTCGCCGTTGAGGTAGGCGTTCACAACGAACTCATAGTAGGGAGCCCAGTTGATGCGGGAGGAGACGATGAAGGTGTTGGGGCAGGCGTCGATGGTGGAGCCGTTGTAGGAGACGTTGGGCACGCCGGCGGTCTCGCAGGCGGTGGGGGCGCCCATGGAGTCGGCGTGCTGGCTGATGAGCTTGCAGCCGTTGCTGATGAGCTTGTTGGCGCCTTCCTTCTCGGCGGTCTCATCGTACCAGGAGCCGGTGAAGGTCACTTCCATGGTGACGGAGGGGCAGACGGACTTGGCGCCCAGGTAGAAGGAGGTGTAGCCGGAGATGACCTCGGCGTAGGTGTAAGCGCCCACATAGCCCATCTTGGCTTCCTCGGCGGTGAACTCGCCGGCCTCGATCATCTCGTTGAGCTTCATACCGGCGGCGATACCGGCCAGGTAGCGGCCCTCATAGATGGAGGCGAAGGCGTTGTGGTAGTTGTCAAGACCCTCGGTGTGGGCCCGGGTACCGGTGGAGTGGCAGAAGATAACATCGGGGAATTCCTTGGCGGCCTGGATCATGAAATCCTCGTGGCCGAAGGAGTCGGCAAAGATTATGTCGCAGCCCTCGTCAGCCAGCTCGCAGGCGGCCTCATAGCACTCCTCGGACTCGGGGATGTTGGTACGGAAGATGTACTGATCCTCGGTGAGGCCCAGGTTGGCGCAGGCTTCCTTGGCGGCGTTGATGAAATTAAGGTCGTAGGTGGAGTTCTCGTCGTGGAGGAAGATGAAGCCGAGCTTCAGATCGGCCAGAGCGTTTTCCTCGGCGGGAGCTTCGGCGGCGTCCTCGGCGGCGTCCTCAGCGGGGGCCTCGGACTGGCCGCAGGCGCAGAGAGCAAACACCATGCACAGAGCCATCAGCAGAGCAATGATCTTTTTCATTCGTTGATCTCCTCAGAAATAAAAGATTTATCAAAACCGCACAGGCGGGATTGACCAGGGGAAAATCTGCCAGAAATTTACAGGCGGAAAAAACAAAGATGCATTGGTGCCAATGAGGTATTCGGTACCAATGCAATATCCGTAGGGGGACGAAGAAGCGTCCCGGAAAAGCATTCGATAGTCCGGTCATTTACGGCGTCCGGGTAGAAACTTCAAATCCATATCAT
>DVHY01000052.1 GCA_018711755.1 Candidatus Limivicinus faecipullorum
GTATCCGACAAAGTAGAGCTGCAAAATGAGCTGAAGCAGTTTATTCTGGGACAGCTTCCCACTTGGGCGGAGACGGGCTATCTCAGCCAGGGGCTTGACTTCAGGGTGCAGTTCGGCCGCAGCGGCAGCACCACTCCCGTGGAGGATATGGTACTGCTGTGCTCAGGTATGGCCCCTGTGCTCTACTCTGACGGTAAGGGCTACGTGGCCAGGGCATAAAAAACGTGGGGGCTTTGAGCCTCCACGTTTTTTGTTCTCTATTTATATGTCTCCGGCCATGGTCTCTATCAGCTTCAGTACCGCCTGCCGCTGATTATTGTCCAGGGCGGCCCAGCGTTCCAGAAGCAGGCGCTGGTTCTCCGTGAGTTCCACGGCCTCCCCTTTCCCGGCAAAAAGCTGGGACAGGCTGATGTCAAAGGCGGCGCATATCTTTTCCAGAGACTGCACCGAGGGCACCAGGTCCTTTCTGTACCAGGAGGAGATGGTGGATTGAGGAAGAGCGGACTTCACTGCCAGCTGGTATTCGGACCAGCCTCTGGCTTGCCTGAGCTTTATTATTCTGGCAAGTATGTCCTCCATAGTCCCCGCTCCTTTCCTCACAGCCTGTATTCCATGAAAATAGTGGTGTCCAGGGGGCTGTTGTTATAGCGTTCCGTGACATGGAAGCCCATGTTCTCATACATGTGCCGGGCGCTCACCAGCTCCGGCATGGTGTCCAGCATCAGGCGGGTGTAGCCCAGGCTGCGGGCGTCCTCAATGATGCGCTCCACCAGTTTCCGGCCCAGGCGCTGTCCCCGGAAGGCGGGGCGCACATACAATCGCTTGAGCTCCCCGGCCACGCCGTCCAGCTTTTTCATGCCCACGCAGCCGGCCAGCTCGCCGTCCCAATAGGCCAGGTACAGCCGCCCGCCGGGCAGGCCGTATTTCTCCTCCAGGTGTTCCAGCTCCTCGTCGTAGTTCTGCTCGTCCAGGGACTCCTGGAACTTGGGGTCCAGCTCCACCAGCATATGGGTGTACTCGGTGAAGAGCTCTCTTACTTCGTCTTGCCGGTCATAGGCCGGTATAAGTTCAAGTGCCAATTAAAGCCGCCTCCTCAAAAACGCTCGTCCAGCTTGTAGGTTATATCCTCCTCCAGGCTGTAGCGGAATTCCTTTCCCTGCATTAGCCGTATCATGGCCGGGATATGCTTGAAGATGACCAGGACGGCGGAGAAAATAAGCAGGCGCATGAGCAGGGCGTCGTCGATTATCAGCACCGCCACCATTATAAGGACTATAGCCTCCGCCACGGTGGCCAGGGACAGATAGCGGGTGAGGCACACCAGACCCAGCACCACCAGAGCGGCGCCCCCTGCGGAGGTATTTACCGCAAAGGCCCCCACCACCAGGGCAATGCTGGCGTGGCTGCCCTTAAAGCCGTAGAACACGGGATACAGCCGTCCCAGGACCATACAGAAGCCGGCAAAGGCCCGGCCCACATCGGCGTGGTCCTTGATGCCCAGGAGCATGCCGCCGATGAGTATGGGGATGAGGTCTTTGAGTATCTCGGCGATGGCCAGCTTGATAAAGCCGGGTACTCCGAAGATGCGCCGGAAATTGGACAGCCAGCGGTTGCCGGTGCCCAGCCGCCTCAGGTTATGGCGGAAGAAGAA
Organism: Candidatus Limivicinus faecipullorum; assembly: GCA_018711755.1. Taxonomy (GTDB): domain Bacteria; phylum Bacillota; class Clostridia; order Oscillospirales; family Oscillospiraceae; genus Limivicinus; species Limivicinus faecipullorum. The sequence continues at coordinate 1,652 of DVHY01000052.1, forward strand.
GTTGGAGGCGATGACCATGGTGTCCAGACTGCCGAAGATGTAGGCCACAAAGGCGGTGGGCAGCAGCAAGAGCCAGTAGACTATCATTCTTTCTCTCCCTTCTGGCGGATGACGATACGTATAGGCGTACCCTCCAGGCCGAAGACGGAGCGTATCTGGTTTTCCAGATAGCGTTGGTAGGAGAAGTGGAACAGCTCCCGGCTGTTGCAGAAGATGACGAAGTTGGGGGGCTTTATCCCCGTCTGGGTCATGTAGTATATCTTCAGGCGGCGGCCCTTATCCGTTGGGGGCTGGACCCTGGCCTGAGCGTCGGCCAGGACGTTGTTGAGCATGCCGGTGGTGATGCGCATGTTGCTCTGGTCGTTGACGAAGTTTATGAGCTCAAATATCCTGTCGGTACGCTGGCCGGTGAGGGCGGAGATAAAGAGGATGGGTGCGTAGCTCATGAAGCTCAGGTCCCGCATGATATCCTTGCGCATCTTCTCCATGGTGCCGGTCTCTTTGTCCACCAGGTCCCACTTGTTGACGATGATGATGCTGGCCTTTCCCGCCTCATGGGCCAGGCCAGCTATCTTGGTGTCCTGCTCGGTTACGCCGTCTCTGGCGTCTATCATTATAAGGCAGACGTCGGCCCGCTCTATGGCCATCTGGGAGCGCATTACGGAGAACTTCTCCACCCGCTCTTCCACCTTGGACTTGCGGCGGATACCGGCGGTGTCTATAAACATGTAGCGGCCGTATTTGTTTTCAAAAAGGGTATCCACAGCGTCCCTGGTAGTGCCCGCCATCTTGCTGACTATCAGACGCTTTTCCCCAAGGATATGGTTTATCAGGGAGGACTTGCCCACGTTGGGCTTGCCTATCACGGCCACCTTGATGCAGTCGCTCTCCTCCTCATCCTCTCCTGCCTCGGGGAAGTGGGCCAGGCAGGCGTCCAGCAAATCGCCGGTGCCGTGGCCGTGGACGGCGGAGACGGCAATGGGGTCGCCCAGGCCCAGGGAATAGAACTCATATATGGCCGGGTCCTCGGCCCCGGTGGAGTCGGCCTTGTTCACCGCCAGCACCACCGGCTTTTTAGAGCGCAGCAGCATGTTGGCCACGTCCTTGTCCGCGGCGGTGACGCCGGTGCGGATATCCGTGACCAGGACGATGACGGTGGCGGAGTCTATGGCTATCTGGGCCTGCTCACGCATGAACAGGAGTATCTCGCTGTCGGTGCTGGGCTCTATGCCGCCGGTGTCCACCATGTCGAACTTCCGGCCGCACCATTCACATTCGGCGTAGAGCCGGTCCCGGGTGACGCCGGGGGTGTCCTCCACTATGCTGAGCCGCTGGCCCACCAAGCGGTTGAAGAGCATGGACTTGCCCACATTTGGCCGGCCCACTATGGCAACAAGAGGTCTTGACACTCTCAAACCCTCCTAATAAAATTCTGTCTCAGTTCTGATTGTACCTGTAAAACTGCTCTCCGTCCTCTTCCCGCACCGGCAGTCTCAGCTCCGGGAGCTGACCGCACATGGCGTCGAAAAGGGCGAAGCCGTCCTGCTCTATGGGATAGACGGGCAAACCCAGGGCGGCGCTGGCCTCTTCCAGCTTCACGTCGTCCAGAAAGTCCATCTCCGCCCGGCGGAGCATGTTCTGGGAGATGAGCAGCCGCTCTCCCAGCTCTTTGTCTTTCAGCTGGGCTATCAGGTCGCCTCCGGTTATAAGGCCGGTGACATTTATGCTGTGGCCGAAGAAGTCGTTGACTATGGGGTATATCCTGCCCTTTATCTCCGGGTATTTTTCTTTGGCCTTGTCCAGAAGCATCTGGAAATAGGGGGCGGCGGAGACCCCGGTGGCGATGGAGAAAGGCGCTCCGTCCGGCTCTCCCCCCAGCTTCAAAGCCGAGGAGAACTCCGTCTCCATAAGGCGCAGCATGCCCACGCCGTTTTCCAGCTGGGTGTAATCCTCGTAGAACTCGTCGGAGGGTATCTCCCGCCCGGCCTTGATGTACAGCTCGTCCCCGCACCAGAAGATGCGGCTGCCGTGGCGGCGGAGGCATTCCCCGCCGAAGGCGTCCACCATATCCAGGGTCTCCGCGGCAAGCTCCTTTGTAAAGGGGCTGAGAGGGTACAGTCCCTCCCTGAACTTGGTCAGGCCCACTGGGACGACGGATACGCTGTGTACCTGGGGATATAGGGCCTCCAGGTCCCTCATGGACTGCATCAGGGCTTCCCCGTCATTGAGACCGGGGCAGCAGACTATCTGGCAGTTCATGGTGATGCCCGCCTCGGCGAAGCGGCCCATTATATCCATGCACTCTCCCGCTCTGGGGTTGCGTAGAAGCTCACGGCGCAGCGCCGGGTCCGTTGCGTGGACGGAGATGTTGATAGGGCTGATATGCAGGGCGATGATGCGTTCTATCTCCCTTTTTGAAAGATTGGTAAGGGTGATGTAGTTGCCCAGCAGGAAGCTGAGTCGGGCGTCGTCGTCCTTAAAGTACATGGTGGGGCGCATGCCTCCGGGCAGCTGGTCTATAAAGCAGAAGACGCAGCGGTTGGCGCAGGAGCGGGGCTTGTCCATCAGGTAGCTCTCAAAGTCCAGTCCCAGGTCTCCCCCCTCGGGCTTTACCACATGGAGGCTGTACTCACTGCCCTCCGGGCGGCGCAGGCGCAGCTCCAGGCGGGTGTCGTAGGCAAAGAACTTATAGTCCAGCACATCCAGTATTTTATTGGAATTGATGGCCAGCAGGGTATCTCCCGGCCGGACCTTCCCCGCCAGGGGGCTGTCCGGGTCTATGGCCTTGATAGCGTTATCCATGGTCCTTGGTCCTTTGGCCAGAGTAAAGCAAAAGGAGGAGAGGTACTGCACCTTTCCTCCTTGAGCTTGTTTTACTTCTCCTCAACATTGATGACCGCACGGCCCTTGTACTGGCCGCAGGCCTTGCAAGCACGGTGAGGCATACAGAAAGCGCCGCAGTTGGGGCACTTCACGACGCCGGGAGCGGTGAGCTTCCACACGGAAGAACGTCTCTTATCACGTCTCTGCCGGGATACTTTTCCTTTTGGGACTGCCATGTTGACACCTCCTGATAACGGCTGTTTTGAGCAGCTCTAATTTTTATTTATCCAAAAGCTGCTCAAGCACAGCAAATCTTGGATCGATTTCTTTCCTGCATCCGCAGGGGCCAAAGTTGAGATTTTTGCCGCAGGTGGAGCAGAGTCCCTTGCAGTCCTCCCGGCAGAGGAATTTCATGTCCATGTCCAGGATGAACAGGGTGGAGAGTATTTCGTCCAGATCTATCTCGTCCCCATCCAGAACAAAGAATTCCGGGTGATCCTCGGCTTCTTCCTCCACTATGGTGGCATCCAGCTGTGTGAGTTTCACGCTGTCGAACAAGCAGCCGCAGCGGTCGCAGACGCAGCTCATTTCCGCTCTCAGCGTCCCTTCCATATGCAGCACGCCCGCCTCGTTGAACACCCGGCCCTGGGCCTTGGGTCTGCTCTTATACTCCTGTACCGAGGGGAAATCCAATCCCTGGGTATCCAGCTCGCATTGGAAAGGCAGGGACGCTCCGGGTACTTCGATTATCTCTCTCAGGTTCAGTCGCATAATAGCACCTCGCACAGTCGCCCTAGTATTATAGTTTACTTGTCAAGACTTGTCAACAACAATTTTATATAGTATACTGCAAAAAGTCAAAAGTTTTCAGGAAGAATTTTGAAAGGCAGCTGGGAATATAATGAAGGAACTGACAGTCCGCTCCAACGACGCCGGGCAGCGGCTGGACCGCTTTGTGGGCAAGGCCGTGCCTCTGCTGCCGGAGACTCTTTTGCAGAAGTACATCCGCCTCAAGCGCATCAAGCTCAACGGCAAGGGCGCCAGGCGGGACACCCGGCTGGAGGCCGGGGACCTTCTGCAGCTTTATATAAACGACGAGTTTTTTGAAAAGCCCCGGGAGGAGAACTCCTACCTGAAAGTGGGCACTCCCCGGCTGAACATCGTCTACGAGGACGAGAACATCCTTCTGCTGGATAAAAAGCCCGGGGTGCTGTGCCACAGCGCCGGACAGTGGGATTATAACACCCTCATCGCCAATGTTCAAGCCTATATGGCCCAAAGCGGCCAGTGGAATCCCCGGGAGGAGAATTCCTTTGCCCCGGCCCTGTGCAACCGCATAGACCGGAACACCGGGGGCATAGTCATCGCCGCCAAGAACGCCGAGGCCCTGCGCATAATCAACGACAAGATACGGGACCGGGAGATATCCAAGTTCTACCTCTGCGCCGTCCAGGGCCGGCCCGAGCCCCCCTCCGGGGAGCTGCGGGATTATCTCTTCAAGGACGCAAAGAGGAACCAGGTCTACGTAAAGGCCCGGCCCGAGCCGGGAGCCAAGACCGCCGTCACCAGGTACCGGCTGCTGAAAAGCAGCGGCCGGCTCTCCCTGGTGGAGTGCCGGCTGCTCACCGGGCGCACCCACCAGATAAGGGCTCAGATGGCCCATGCGGGCTGGCCCCTGCTGGGGGACGGGAAGTACGGCCGGGAGAGCTTCAACCGGGACTACGGGGAAAAGGGCCAGGCGCTCTATTCCTATAAGCTGTGTTTCGACTTTCCCACGGATGCGGGGAGCCTGAACTATCTCCGGGGCCGGGTCTTCACCGTGAGGCAGGTGGACTTTGCGGAGAAATATTTCGGCATCAGTGATTTGGATTTTTGATTATTTTTAAAGAGGCGAATTGTTGTGATAAATCTTTTGTCAAAAATCTTCATAAAGAACAGGGATAAGGTGAACGACCCGGCGGTGCGCCGTGCCTACGGCACCCTTTGCTCCGTGTACGGCATTTTCCTCAATGTGCTGCTCTTTGCAGGCAAGTACTTTGCCGGAGCCGTTTCCGGCTCCGTGGCCATTGTGGCGGACGCTTTCAACAACCTGTCCGACGCGGGTTCCTCCATTATAAGCCTTCTGGGCTTTGCCATTGCCGGCAAGAAGCCGGACCTGGACCACCCCTTCGGCCACGGCCGGGCGGAGTACCTGGCGGGCATGCTGCTGTCGGCCCTGATAGTGGCCATGGGCGTTGAGCTGGGCAAGAGCTCCATCGAGAAGATAATCCACCCGGAGCCGGTGGAGGCGGGGCTGCTGCCCGCTGTCATCCTGCTGGCCTCCATTGCCGTGAAGTTCTACATGAGCCGCTACAACAAGGCCGTGGGCAGAAAGATAAGCTCCCCCTCCATGGAGGCCACCGCCACCGACTCTCTCTCCGACTCCATAGCAACCACCGTGGTTTTGCTGTCCATGGGCGTGTCCTATTTCTTCCATGTGAACGTGGACGGCTGGGCGGGACTGCTGGTAGCCGCCTTTATCATCTTTGCCGGCTACAACGCTCTGAGAGATACCCTCTCCCCTCTGCTGGGCAAGGCCCCGGACCCGGAGCTGGTGAAGGAGATAGAGGAGACCGCCCTGGCCCATCCGGAGATAGTGGGCATCCACGACCTGATAATCCACGACTACGGCCCCGGCCGTGGCTTCGTGTCCCTCCACGCCGAGGTCAACGGCAAGGGTGAGATATTCCGGCTCCATGACGCCGTGGACCAGGCGGAGCGGGAGATACGGGAGAAGTTCGGCATCCTGGCCACCATACATATGGACCCCATAGACTGCGACAACGAGCAGCTCAACGAGCTGCGCCAGGCCGTGGCGGAAAAGCTCACGGAGATAGACCCCAGGATAAAGATACACGATTTCCGCATGGTGCCCGGCCCCACCCATACGAACCTCATCTTCGACGCCCTTGTCCCCGCCGAGCTGAAGCTCAGCGACAGGGCCCTGGAAGAGCAGATAGAAAATCTGGTCCACAATACCTGGAAGAAATATTTCGCTGTAGTGGATATCGACCGCAGCTATGTGTGATTTTCAAAACCGTCTCCCCCCTCACCCAGCTCCCCGGATAAAGTTTTAAAGCATGACCCCCCTGAGTTTTTCAGGTGGTCATGCTTTTTTCATTTTTCTCTCTGCTCA
>DVHY01000053.1 GCA_018711755.1 Candidatus Limivicinus faecipullorum
AAGGTGAGTAAGGGGCCTTACCCCCTCGCGCTCCCCCGCTGCTCTATTGTTTTTCATTTATTTTATGGTTTTTCGACAGTCTGATCAGGGCCGCCCCTTTAGGGGCGGCCCTGATTTTATTTAATATATTCTCTGTTGCCTGCAGCAAAATTACTTGATACGCTCCAGATAGTCGACAATGGCGCCTACGGTGGTCAGCTTTGCCGCATCGTCATCGCTGATGGTAATGCCAAAGCTGTCCTCCAGGGACATGATAAGCTCTACCACATCCAGAGAATCTGCACCTAGGTCGTCGATGAGATTCGTATCCATAGTGATGGTCTCGGGGTCGATTTCAAACTGTTTTGCCAGGTTTTCCTTTACGGTTTCAAAAAGCATGTTTATCTCCTCCTAAACTTCTCATGCCCATTCGCGGCTCTTAGGCTTGTTATCCGGCTGTTCCGGCTTCACATAGGATACCACTACCCGGCGGTTGGGCTCCACGCCGGTGGAGCTGGTGGTTACCCCCTTGTAGTTTTGCAGAGCGGTATGGATAACATGGCGCTCATAGGAGTTCATAGGCTCCAGGGCCATGCTGCGCTTATATTTGATGGCCTTCTCCGCCATCTTCTCCGCCAGGCGGGTCAGAGATTCCTCCCGCTTGCTCCGGTAGCACTCGGCGTCCACACTGATATGCATATGCTTCTCGCTGCCGCGGTTTACCACATAGTTTGTCAGATGCTGTATGGCGTCCAAAGTCTCGCCCCGGCGGCCGATTATGGCCCCCATGCCGTTGCCGGACAGGCTCACGTTCACGCCGCCGTTATCCCGGGGGCTGAACTCCATCTGGGCCTTCACGCCCATGCGCTCCAACAGGCCGCTGAGGAACTGGCGTATCTGCGCATACTCCGCCGGCTCATCCGCCGCTGCTGCAGGGGCCGGGACAGTCTCAGCTGCGGCCTTGGGCTGGGCCTTCATTTCCTCGGTCTCCTCTGCGGGAGCTTCATCCGGGGCCTCATAGCTGACCCGGACCACCGCGGGAGCCGCGCCTATGCCCAGAAAGCCGGACTTGGCCCGCTCCAGTATCTCCACGGAGACCTCGTCTCTGTCCAGTCCCAGCTCGCTGAGGGCCAGAGCTATGGCCTCATCCTCGGTCCGGGCTGACTTTTCCAAAGTTTTTATCATAATTTCAAAATCTCCAATTATCAGTCAAGCTTTTCTTCCCGGGTCTCTTCCTCGGCATGGGCGGTCTCCTGGCTTTCGGCCTGGGTCTCGTCGCTCAGCTGCTCCTGAACTTCGGTCTCGGCCGCAGTGTTCAGCAGCTCTTCGCTCTCCATGCTCTCGTCGATGGACGGGGCGTTCTCGCTCTCGGCAGCGGCCAGAGCGGTGGCCTCCTCCGCGTTCTCCGGGTTGGTGAAACGGTCCGGCACATAGGCGCGGCCTCTGGCATAACGGCGGTCTCCCACCTGGGAGGCGGGCTTCTCATGCTCCTTTATGCCAAGACGCTCACGGCGTGCAGCACGCTCGGCCCGCTCAAGGGCCGCCTTGCGCTCTTCCGCCTTCTGCTTCTCGTTTGCCTGGATCTTCTTCTTGCTGGTGTTGGCATTGATCTCGGTCTTGCCCTCGGCCTTGAGACGCTCGGTCTCCAGGCGCTTGGCCTCCAGCTCTTTCTCACGCTCGCTGCGCTGGGCCGCCCGGACGGCGTCCTCCTTATCCAGCTGCTTCTTGAACACCTTGGTGAGGAAGAAGTCTCTGGCTATGCCGAAAATGGAGTTGGCTATCCAGTAGATACCCATGGCGGCAGGCATGACAAAGCAGATCCACACGCTCATGAGGGGCATCATGATGGTCATGCTCTTCATGGAAGCCTGGGTCTGAGGAGTGTTCTGCTGGGGGTTGGTCATGTTGCTTATCTTCATGGACGCCCAGGACAGGAAAGCAGACACGACAGGGATGAGGAACAGGCCCAGAGCGGGCAGCCATACGCTGACATCGCTCCAGTCGGTGTGCATGAAGAAGTTCCACTCCGGCTGCTGGCCCATATTCAGGCCCAGGAAGCTGAAGTCGATATTCATCAGGCCGTCTATCTTCCCGGCCAGGGCGGTCTGTATCTCGTCCCAGTGCTGGTGGGCAATGTCCGCCAGCTTTATCTCAAAGTAGGCGTCGGTCTTGGTGGGGATGGTGTACCAGCCCTGGGCCACAAAGTAGTCCTGCAGTGTGGTGACCACATCCTCCGCCACAAACATCATGCGGGTCAGAGGCTGGCGGATAACGCTGTAGAGCGCTATCAGGATGGGGAAGGGTATGAGAGACCAGAGGCAGCCGGACATGGGGTTGACCCCCTCTTCCCTGTACAGCTTCTGCATCTCCTGGTTCAGCTTCTGGGGGTTGCCCTCATGGCGGCGCTGCAGCTCCTGGATCTTGGGGGTGAGACGGGTAGAACGCATCATGCTCTTTTTGCTCTTGGCCATGAAAGGGGTCATGAGCAGGTTGACCATGAAGGCAAAGAGGATTATGGATATTCCGTAGTTGCCGGTAAATTCATAGAACTTTATCAGCGGCCAGGAAAATATCTTGCAAATAAGTTCGCCCATTGGTAACTCCTTGTTCAATTAAAAGATAGGCTTGTCCCCCCTCAGGGGACAGGATCATAGAAGCCGCGTTTTCCCCTATAAAAGGGGTGGCAGCAGCAAATGCGCCGGAGAGCCAGCCAGCCCCCTTTCAGGGCGCCGTACTTCTCTATGGCCTCCAGGGCATACTGGGAGCAGGTAGGGGTAAAGCGGCAGCAGGGCGGACGCAGGGGAGAGATGTTCCGCCGGTAGAAACGGATGAGCCAAAGCAGCAGCTTCTTCACGGCCGCTCCTCCAAAAGCTCCAGCTTTTCACAGGCCTCCAGCACGGCGGCCTCCAGCTTTTTATATTCCGCCCCTACGCAGCGCATCCTGGCCACTATGACGATGTCATAGCCGGTCTTGAAGCGGTGGGCGTTGAGCCGATATATCTCTCTCAGACGGCGGCGCACCCGGTTGCGCACCACGGCATGGCCCAGCTTGGTGGACACCGTGTAGCCCAGCCGGTTCACCTTTTCCCGGTTGCGGCGGCTGTACACCACCACATAGGGGTTCACCGCACTTTTGCCCTTGGAGTACAGACGGCGGAAATCGCTGTTCTTTTTTAAAGTACACCGTATATCCACCTTTTCACTCCTCGCCTTTTTGATTTTCCCGGAAACACCTAAAGGGCGGATCGCTCCGCCCTAAAAATATTTTCCTTAAACCTGCTCACCGGCGGAGATCAGTAGCTGAGCTTTGCTCTGCCTTTGGCTCTGCGGCGTGCCAAAACCTTGCGGCCGTTGGCGGTCTTCATTCTCTTGCGGAAGCCGTGCTCTTTCTTGCGCTGGAGCTTCTTGGGCTGGTAGGTACGAAGCATTCTTGTGCACTCCTTTCAGGTTGATACTCAACATCGGCAGAGCCTTGGCCCGGCCGAAGTAGTTGACATTTCAAAGGTCAAACGACCACCCGACGACATACGCCGTCGAGTGGTCATTATATACTAAATTATTACATCTTGTCAACAAAAACTTTGCTGCGGAGGCGATTTGCGCCCCTTTCAGGCCTGCCTCAGGTCCTCGCCCCGGATATACTTGCCCAGAGGCCTCCACAGCAGGGCTCCCACCACCAGGCAGATCAGCATATTGAGTATCATGTAGCTGCCGTTATACAAAGTGGAATAGAACCAGGGGCTGGTCATGGTCATGCCGAAGAAGGTATCGGGCATGTACTCGGCCCAGACCACGGCGCCCACGAACCAGGCCACCAGGAAGCGGGCCACGCAGCCGGCCACAGTGCCTATGAAGAAGCCGTTCTTCATCTTGCTGAACAGCCCAGCCACTCCCAGCACGGTGAAGGCCACTATGTAGTCGCCCAGCATGGACTGCCAGCCCCAGGCATAGGCCCCGTCCAGCAGCAGCTGCAAGAGGCTGAAGGCAAAGCTGGCAAGCAGGCCCTTGCCGAAGCCCCAGCGGGCACAGTAGATGAATATGGGCAGCATGGACAGGCACACCGAGCCGCCGTTGGGCAGCTCATAGAGCTTGATGTAGCCCAGTATCTGGGCCAGGGCCACCAGGACGGCGCCCTCGGTGAGGGCGCGCAGTTTCATGCGGGAATTGGTTTTCATTTTCTTTTCCTCCAATCAAAATAATTGGGAAGCAGAAAGAAAAAACCGCAGGTCCAATTAATGAACCTGCGGCAAAGTTTCACTCTCTGTTTCCTACGCCGGCATTATCCGGATCAGGTTCACGGGTCTCGAGATTAAAGTTTATCTCGTCTCAGCCGGGCCTACCCAGCACCCCTCTTCAATTGCAAAGCAATAGTACCACTTTTGTGTACGCTTGTCAATTTTTATCTAAGATTTTTGTCTTTCAGCTGTTCCGCCTTGTCTATGATGAACTGGCGCAGCCAGTCCCCGGCCTCCTCATTCTTCAGGGCAAAGTCGATGATGGACTCCAGATAGCCCTTCAGGTTGCCGGTGTCGTAACGCTTGCCCTCAAAGTCCACGGCGCACATGGGCTCCTCATGGCACAGCCGGCGCATGCCGTCGGTGAGCTGGATCTCGTTGTTGCGTCCGGGGGCAGTGTGCTCCAGGATATCGAAGATGGCGGGGGTGAGCACATAGCGGCCCATGATGGCATAGTTGGAGAGCCGTTCCTCCATGGTGGGCTTTTCGTTCATGTCCCCTATCCTGTAGACCCGCTCCGACAACTGCTCCACCAGCTTTACCGAGGAATACTTGCATATCTCCTCCCCGGGAAATTCCCGGATGGCTATGGCGCTGCACTTGTATCTCTCCGCAGCGTCCACCAGCTGCTTGAGCACCGGGGTCTCGCTGAGCATGATATCGTCCCCCAAAAGCACGGCGAAGGGCTCGTTGCCCACAAAGCTCTTGGCCCGCCACACCGCATGGCCCAGGCCCTTGGTCTCCTTCTGACGCACAAAGTACACATCCGCCATGTCCGCCACCGCCCTGATTATACCCGCTTCCTTCTCCTTGCCGTCGGCCATCAGGCGGCTCTCCAGGTCCGGAGCATAGTCGAAGTAGTCCTCTATAGGGGACTTTCCCCGATTGGTGATTATGAGTATCTCCTCCACTCCCGCGGACACCGCCTCCTCCACGATGTACTGGAGCACCGGCTTGTCCACCAGGGGCAGCATCTCCTTGGGGATGCTCTTGGTGTTGGGCAGCAGTCTGGTCCCCAGCCCGGCGGCAGGTATGATGGCTTTTCTAACTTTCATGGCTCGTACCTCCTTGTTCATTTGCAGGCAAGTCTTGTTTATCCCCGGGTCATGTCCCGGCAGCAGTCACTGATCTCCGGGCTCTTCCGCCCCCTGGGCCTTCTCCGCCTCCGGGGCCTTTTCGGCTTCCGCTGCCATTTCCGCCTCCGCAGCCTTTTCCTCCGCCACCTCCTGGCGGCGGTGCAGGGAGAACTCGCAGCCGCAGTAGAGCTGGCGGTACACCCCGTACTTCTCGCACAGCTCCAGGGAGCGGTTCTCCCTGTCCCGTTTTTTGAAGTCCGAGGGCAGCCAGGCCACTCCCGCCGCTCTGCCCAGCTCCTCCCCCAGGCTGTTTATCCGCACCGCATCCTTGTGACGGGAAAGGCTGAGGGTGGAGCAGAAATAGTCATAGCCGTAGTGCCTGGCTAATTTCGCCGTCTCCATGAGCCGCAGGCGAAAGCACTCCGTACAGCGTTTTCCCCCCTCCGGCTCCTGTTCCAGGCCCCGGATGCGGCTGTAATAGTCCTGGCTCTTCCAGGGCTCGGCCAGAATATCCACCCGATCCGCCAGGCCCATGTCCTCTATCAGCTTCACCAGGGCCTTGAAGCGCCGGTCGAACTCCTGCTGAGGGTAGATATTCGGGTTATACCACAGCACGGTCACATCGAAATATTCCGTCAAATATTCCAGCACGGAGCTGGAGCAGGGGCCGCAACAGCCATGGAGCAAAAGCCGGGGTCTTTTCTTCCCCAGCTTCTGGATTATCCTGTCCAGTTCCTTTTGATAATTTCTGTTCATGTCTGTAATATACCATGTTCCCCGGCAAAAAGCTACATATAAATTCATCAAGCTGCGGCCTTTGCCTTGACTGGGGCGGAAATGCTGAGGTATAATTGCCTTGCACAAATATCTGAACTCTGGAGGTAAAAGCATGGACAACCGGACCAGCAAGCAGAATTATTACCTGGATATCGCCGATGCGGTGCTGGAGCGTTCCACCTGCCTGCGCAGGAAGTACGGCGCCATCATCGTGCGCAACGACGAGATAATCTCCACCGGCTACAACGGCGCCCCCAGAGGCCGCCGCAACTGCTCCGACCTGGGCTGCTGCACCAGGGAGAGCCTTCACATCCCCTCCGGGGAACGCTATGAGCTCTGCCGCTCCGTCCATGCCGAGGCCAACGCCATCATCTCCGCCTCCCGCCGGGACATGATAGGCGCCACAATCTACCTGGTGGGCCGGGACGCCCGCACCAATGAGCTGCTCTCCGACGCCATGAGCTGCTCCATGTGCAAAAGGCAGATAATCAACGCCGGCATCGACCGGGTGGTCATCCGCACCAGCCCCACGGAATACCGCACCATCCCCGTCAGCGACTGGGTGGAAAATGACGACTCCATCTTTCAGCTCTGAACCGGGACGGAAGTCACGGAAACTATAAATCATTACGGAGGAAAAGCCATGAGCAAAAACGTCATCTTCTGTTACTCTGGCAGCGGCAACTGCCTGGATATCTCCAGGAACATTGCCAAACGTCTCGGGGACACGGACATCGTCATGATGCGCTCCGCCCCCGCCCTCACCGATGTGAGAGAGGCTAAAAAGGTGGGCTTCGTCTTCCCCTGCTATGCCGGCGGTATGCCCGCCGGAGTGGAGGACTATGTGCGGCAGATACAGGTCTCCCCCAGTGCCTACACCTTCGGCATCGTCAGCTACGCCGGCTATCCCGGTATCGGCCTTAGCATCATCAACAGCATCGTGCCTCTGGACTATTGGGCCGGCATCAGCCACCAGTGCTCCTGCATCTGGCTCTTCCCCCACAACATGATGATGCCCCCCATGGACGCCGCCAAGGCCCAGCTCCGTTCCGAGAAGCTGGCCTCCATAATCGCCGACGATATCTACTATGTCCGGCGCAAGGACAGAGCCCCCCGCTCCAACCCCATCAACGCCTTCGAGGCCTCCATGATGCCCAAGCTCTCCGGCAAGAAAGCCGCCAAGTTCAAAGCCAGCGACGCCTGCACCTCCTGCGGCCAGTGCGCAAAGCTCTGCCCCCGGGGCAATATCACCCTCCTGGGCGGCAAGCCCAGCTTCGGCAAAAACTGCATCGGCTGCCTCAGCTGCCTGCAATACTGCCCCACCCAGGCCATCAGCATGGGCGGCGTCACCGAGAAGCGGGAGCGCTACCACAACGTCAACGTCAGCGCCAAGGACCTGTGCCAGAAAATAATCCATATCGACTGACCGGCCTGCCCGGCAGAAAAGCCCGGAGCTCCGCATCTGCGGAGCTCCGGGCTTTTCATATATAAACCGTTCAGAACTCACAGTGTCTGCGCCTGCCTCAGCAGGCTCCGGCAGAGGCGCCGGGATATCAGTTCCGACAGCTTCTCCACCCTCAGCCACCTTTTAAGCTGCTCTATCACTATCGAGGCGGCCAGGGAGCTTGCAAACAGGAACAGGTAAATAAGCGCCGGATATCTCAGGGAATAGGTAAAATCGTAAAACCAATTCTGATATATGAAGGCGTGGACGAAGAACATGTTCATGGAGTGCCGGCCCACGAATTCCGCCGCCTTGTTCACATAGGGTATACGGGCAAGGGTGAGCAGGGTCAGCAGCACTGCCGCCATACACAGCAGCGCCTCATACAGGTCCAGCAGATTGTCCCCGGCTCTCAGCCAAAGCACGCTCACCGCCGCCGCCATCGCCAGGGTGAAAAGCAGCAGGGCAGCCCTGACCGGGAGCTTTGCCCTGAGATACCAGTCTTTCACCCGCTCCAGCGTTCCATACTCCGCCAGGACGATGCCCAGCAGGGTGATGAAAAGGTAGCGGAAGAGCACGAACTCCACATCCAGCCAGCGCACTAGCAGCAGCCCCGGCAGCAGCACATAGGCCCCCAGCCTGCGGCACAGCTTGATAAGCCAGGGCAGCAGCAGCACCAGGGTCACGGCAAAGGACATATACCACCAGGCGGAGTTATAGCTGGGGGTCTGGAGGATGTAGCTCAATCCCATGAAGTCAAAGAAGGCGAAGGCCAGATTCTCCAGGCGGCTGGGACTGTAGAGGGTAAACCAGCTCTTGCCCCCCAGAGGGCAGAGGAGAAAGGCGATGATATACACGAACTGGAAATTCACCAGCAGCTTCACCAGGCGCCGGAGGCTCTTATCCGCCAGGCGGTTCTCATCCCCCATACCGTCCCCCATATAGCTTTTTGCGGTGCCGTAGGCCGTGACGAACACGAACAGCGTAACGCACAGCTTGCTCAGCTGGCCCGCCGACGCAAGCCTCCAACAATTGGACAGCAGAGGCCCGTAGACCAGGGCAGGGTAATCCGGCTCTGCTGCATACATGAACAGATGGTGGAACAGCATCAGCATAATGGCCACACACTTGAGTATATTGCTCTCTCTCTTAGTCATCGCTCTCTCTCCTAAGGGTTCCATACAGCAGGTCTATATTTCAAGCCTGCGCACAGCTTGGCGGACACAGCTTCCGCCAGTCTTTCAAGATGAAAAAGGCTTTTCGCCTTCTCAATTAAAATGGATGCCGCCAGAGAACTGGTGAACAGGAAGAGGAAAATCAGCCACGGGTAATTTAAGGAATAGGTAAATTCCTCAAACCAGACCTGAAATATGAACACATGTATGAAATACATGTTCATGGAGTGTTTGCCCACGAATTCCGCAGTCCTGTTCACTCCCGGCATTTTCCCCAGCCCCAGAACAGTGGCCAAGGAAAGGCCGCAGCAAATCGCCGCCTCGCTTAAACCTTTGATATACCAGTCGGTATCAGGCAGCCGCCACATCAGCCCCAGAGCCGCTGCCCCAGACAGAGCCGCAAGCAAGGCTCCCGGCAGAGCTCCGGCCTTTCTCCCCCACTCTGCGGCCTTCTCCAGCACTTCCCCCTCCCCAAGGGCTACGCCCGTAAACACACAGGGCAGGTAGTGGATGAGCACGTACGAGGGGTCCAGCTCATATGCCAGCAGAGTGCCTGCCAGAAGCGCCGTCGGACCATAGCGGCGGAAAAGCTTTATCGCCCAGGGCAGGAGAAAAATAAGGGTGATCGCCACAGACATGTACCACCAGGAAGAATTGTACGTGGGCGTATCTAAGAGATAGCTCAGTCCCATGAAGTCAAAAAAGGCAAAGGCCAGATTCTCCAGGCGGCTGGGGCTGTACAGGCTCAGCCAGTTTGCTCCGCCCAGAGGACAGAGGGCAAAGGCAATAATATACACAAACTGGAAATTAACAAGCAATTTTATAAGGCGCTCTGTACTCTTTTCCATGAGCGCATATCCATCCTGCATATCCCGGTGCCGGTAACTCACCGAAGTCCCGTAGGCCGTAACAAAAACGAATATGGATACA